>PUNU01000147.1 GCA_003551865.1 Syntrophomonadaceae bacterium | reverse complement strand
CTGACCCGGACCCGCTCCGAGGTCCTGTCGTCTTTTATATTATAATCGTCATTGTGCACTCTAAACTCGATGCTCTGGCTCCAGCCGGCCATGATCGCTCTCTGCTGGCTCCTGCGCATGTCCATGGCCAGGGCGCGGGCGGCCAGCTCAACACTGTGGCTGCGCCCCAGTCCGGCAACGGCGGGCACTGCCACCAGAGTGAGCATGCCCAGCAGGGCCAGCACACAGAGCAGCTCCACCAGGGTAAACGCCCTCTCGCTTTTCCCTATCACTTACAGTTTCAACCTCTCCATTACGCCGAAGCTTTTTTCCATGCCCTGCAAATCACCGTCAAACATACTGCTGTAGGCGGCCCGCACTATTTCGTTTACCGTGGTTTGGCCCGCTTCCACCAGGCGCAGCCCGTCTGTAACCAGGGGTATCATGCCCTCCTGCACCGCCCGATCCTGCAGGGCTTCTTCCTTTGCGCCGCTTAAGATCAGCTCCTTAAGCCCTTGATTCAAGACCAAAATTTCCTGGATCGAAGTGCGGCCCCGGTAACCGGTATGGTTGCAGGACCGGCACTTTTTTCCCCGCACAAGTTTGGGCGGCGGCTCCGCCCGGAAAAAACGGCGGTGGAACAGCTTTTCATCTTCACTTAAACTGTATTCGTCCCTGCATACAGGGCAGATTTTCCTGACCAGCCGCTGGGCGATCACGCCGTTCAAAGAAGCGGAAACCAGGTAATCTTCGATGCCCATGTCGACCAGGCGGGTAATTGCCCCGGCGGCCCTGTTGGTGTGCAGGGTGGAGAGGACCAGGTGACCGGTCAGGGCGGCCCGGGTGGAAATCTGCGCCGTCTCCAGGTCCCGGATCTCACCGACCATGATGATGTTGGGGTCCTGGCGTAAAATAGAGCGCAGGGCGCCGGCAAAAGTGCGCTCGATGCGCGGGTTGACCTGCACCTGGTTGATGCCTTTCAAGCGATACTCAACCGGGTCCTCGACGGTAATAATATTTTCTTCCGGACGATTCAGGTAGTTTAGAGCCGAATAAAGGGTGGTAGTTTTGCCGCAGCCGGTTGGCCCGGTCACCAGGAGCATGCCCTGCCGGTTTAAAAGCAGCATCAGCAGGTTGCGGTAGTTGGCCTCGGAAAAACCCAGTCTTTCCAGGGGCAAAACGATCTTTTCTTTTTCCAGGAAGCGGATCACCACTTTTTCGCCGTAAATAGTGGGCAGCGTGGACACCCTTAATCTGATCCCTTTCCGCTTTCCCCGCCACTGGATATTGCCGTCCTGGGGGCGCCTCTTCTCAGCGACGTCAAGATCGGCCATGATCTTGACCCGGGAGATAATATTGGCGCGGGAGTAGCCCGGCGGCGCGGAAATATCGTGAAGCACTCCGTCACGGCGCATGCGGAGGCGCAGGCCCTCTTCGGTAGGCTCAAGGTGGATATCGCTGGCCCCTTCCTCGATTCCCCGTTCGATCAGTGAATTGACCACCCTGATCACCGGGGCTTCCCCGGCAGCGGCACCCGCCTGCTGTCCTGGACCGCCTTCACGGATCCTCATCGCGTCCCCCGCCTCATCTGCCTCTTTTAAGCTGTAAAGCTGGGTTATCAGGTGGTCTATGGCGCTTTCCTCGGCCAGTACCGGCTTGACTTCGGCCCCGGTGACCATGGCCACTTCGTCAACGGCGGCCAAATCAAGCGGGTCGGCCATGGCCATGGTGATCTGCCGATTATCTTTCTCGAGGGGGATAACCTTGCGGCGCAGGGCTATTTCCGCAGGAATTGCCCCGGCGGCTGCCGGGTCTATATGCCGGAAGCCCAGGTTAACCCGCGGGATCTTTAACTGCTTTTCCATTACGGCCAGCAGGGCTTCTTCGCCAACAAGGCCCTGTTCCAGCAGGACTTTTGCGAAGCGTTTGCCCGTTCTTCTCTGTTCGCTGAAAACTCCCTCCAACTGCTCGGGCGTAATCAAACCTTCCTCTAAAAGCGCCGTTTCAATCCGCCGCCGGCTGAACCCTTCCAAGGCCCCACCCCTATTTATCTTCGTTTTTCAACAACCCTGCGCATGGCTTCCACCGGGGCCTGCCGTCCGGTAAACAGCTCAAAGGCATAAACCGCCTGCCAGAAAAGCATATCCAGCCCGTTTGCCGCTCTGCCGCCGGCCTGTTCAAAAGCTTCCATGACCCTGGTCCTCTCCGGGCTGTAGCGCAGGTCGTAAAGCAGTTTACCCGCCATGCTTTGGCCGGTTCCACCCAGGGCGCTAATAAGCTCCGGGGCATCGTGCGGCAGGCTGTAAACTACCAGGCGGCACTCGGTTAGGGCCCTTTCAAGCTCGGCTTCCTCCAGGCTCACCGAAACACACTGCTCGATTGAAGTCCACCGGCGAAGCATCCCGGCCGCGGCCCGGGCCTTATCCGGGCTGCGGTTGGCAATATATACAGCGCCGCCCCCGTCTTCGCCCAGGGCATGGGCCGCCGCCCGGGCGGCACCGCCCGCCCCGACAACCAGGGCCGGTCGGGCTTTTTCCGCACCCGGCTCCCACTCCTGCAGGGCTTTTATAAAACCGGGGCCGTCCGTGCTGGTCCCGTAAAGACTGCCATCCCGGTTGATTATGGTGTTTACTGAGTTTATCGCTTCGGCTTCGGCGGAAACCTCGTCCAGGTGCCTTATTACCGCTTCCTTGTGCGGGCTGGTCACGTTTGCTCCGCCCGCCGCCAGCGCTTTTATCCCGCCTACGGCCGCACCGACCATATCCGGCTCCACCGGGCAGGCCAGGTAGATGCAGTTCAATTTTAAAGCCTGAAAACCGGCGTTGTGCAGGGCAGGTGAAAGAGAATGGCTTACGGGATTGCCGAAAAGCATGTACAGCCTGGTCTTTGCATCCACTTCCATTTCATTGCCACCAGTTCCTTATTATTAAATATTCAATATTATAGCACAGAAAAAGCTAATCTGGAAACGATATGAAAAAGTTTTTTCTTTAAAACTCATCAATTTTCTATAATTGAGCAGGATATCTGCCTACCGTGTCGAAATAAAAATTCTTATATTCATTTCTAACCTGGCAACGGAGGCGGATAACAGCGCATGGCACCGCTCAGCCCCGCAGTTTACTTAGGCTTATTCCTGGTCGGTCTCTGCTTTGGCAGTTTCCTCAACGTTATTATCTACCGCCTGCCGCAAAACAAATCAATTGTCAAAGACCAGTCAAGCTGCCCGCAGTGCGGCAAAAGGCTGGGTCTTGTAGAGCTTATACCCGTGTTCGGTTACCTGGCTTTGAAAGGCCGCTGCCGCGGTTGTAAGGGCCGGATCAGCCTGCGCTACCCGCTGGTCGAACTGGCCGTAGGCGCGCTTTTCATCCTGGTTTTTTGGCAGTACAGCTTAACTCCCGATGCTTTTTTCTATTTGGTGCTCCTGTTTATCCTGCTGGGTATTGCCCTGATCGACCTGGAGCACCGCATCGTGCCCAACAGCCTGGTCGCCGCCGGGCTGATCGCCGCAGCACTTTTTTATCTGCCCGTTTTGGCCGAAATATGGTTCACTTTGCCCGGATGGCTGGTCGTTGGACAAAGCCTCCCGGACGCCCTTCTGGGCTTATTGATCGGCGGAGGGGGTATGCTGCTCATCTTTTTGTTCAGCCGCGGGGGCATGGGCGCGGGTGATATAAAGCTTCTGGCCATGATCGGCTTTTTTGTCGGCCTGCGCGGCACGGCGGTGGTTATGCTTTTGGGGTTCTTTATCGGCGCCCTGGTCGG
>PUNU01000252.1 GCA_003551865.1 Syntrophomonadaceae bacterium | reverse complement strand
GGCCCTTGCGGTAGGAGAAGTAGGCCAGCGAACCGGCTACCACCGCATAGATGGCCCAGGGATGCAGGCCCCAGTGGAAATAGGAGTAGCGCAGGGCCATGTGAAAGGCAGCCGCGGTTCCCGCTTCACCGTAGGGGGGCCAGATATAGTGCCAGATCGGCTCGGAAACACCCCAGAAAACCAGCCCAATACCCATACCACATCCGAACAGCATGGCAAACCAGGTTAAATTCCCATATTCAGGCTCTTCATCGTCTTTGCCCAGTTTGATCTGGCCTAAGGGGCTGAGCAATAAGAATATGATCATAAAGAGGAAGATACTGGCACCGAGGACAAAAGACCAGCCGGTGAAATCGATCATCCAATCAAATACAGTCCCGGTAGCCTCGCCAAACTGCTCGGGCATAACTATGCCAAGCACAACAAAAACCAGCATGATGACCAAAGCAATGATAAACGTAATCCTGGCGTAATTCTTGTTTTCGTTTTGCACAGGTAAAACCTCCTTTTAAGATATTTTTCAGAAAAAAACTGCCGGTAAAACTCCATCTACCAACCCCCTTCAGTAAAACATTTAAAGCAGACATACTTATTCTCAACTGCCAAGAAAAGCGGCTTTTTACTATATAAAGCAATATTCATGCCACGTAATGAAACATCAGCTGTGCTGCGGTTCAATGAGCAGGGAACCTTCTCTCACTTCCGTTAAGAGCGACTTTACCAGGCAGTAGAGCATCAACAGCATAATGATCATGGTTAATTGCTTGAAGCTGTTAACGAAGGAACTCTATTCAGAAAACAAGCAATATTCATGCCACGCGACAAATAAGTTAAAGCACCGTTAAAGCCTTTATTTTCCGCATAAAAAAAGAAACTGCATTTATAACAACACAGCCTCTTTCTCATTATAAGAATAACAGGGAGCTTTCAGGGCCAACCATCCTGCCGTACAGGTAAAAAACCAGTTTATCTCATATTGAGATTTTTTCTCATATCAAGAAACTTCCGACTCGATCGCTTTTAGCTTGCGATAAAGCGTGGCCCTGCTGATCCCCAGGGCTGAGGCGGCCTTCTCTTTCCCGTATGTGCTGCGGCCGTATTTCTGCAGAGCCGCTTTGATCGCCTTTTTCTCCAGGGATGTGAGATCTTCAACTCCGGTAGAATCACTGCCGTGGTAATGCCTTATTATTTTCTCCGGCAGGCTCCAGGCCGTGATCTTTGAATCCACTTCAATATTAACGGCATATTCAATCGCGTTTTCCAGCTCCCTGACATTTCCGGGCCAGGGGTAGGCAACCAGGGCTTCCCAGGCATCCTCCCTGAAACCCTTAATTTGTTTATTCAATCGCCTGGCGTAGTAATCTAAAAAGTGGTGCATCATCAGCAAGATATCATCTTTGCGATCTTTTAAAAGCGGCAGGGTAAAAGGAATCACATTAATGCGGTAGTAGAGGTCCTCTCTAAATTTATTTTCTTTGATCAGCTCTTCCAGGTTCCTGTTGGTAGCGGCAATTATGCGCACATCAACATCCCGGAAGGACACCCCGCCTATGCGGGCGATTTTCTTGTTTTCGATAACGTGAAGCAGTTTGACCTGGAATTCAAGAGGCATGTCGCCGATCTCATCTAAAAAAATAGTTCCGCCGTGTGCAATCTCAAATTTGCCGGGCTTGCCCCCCTTGCGGGCACCGGTAAAAGCTCCTTCTTCATAACCGAAAAGCTCCGATTCAAGCAGGGGGGCAGGAATGGCCGCACAGCTGATAGCTACAAAAGGGTTATTACGGCGCGGGCTCTCCTCATGGATAGCGCGGGCAAAAACACTTTTTCCTGTTCCTGTTTCTCCGCGTATGAGCACGGTGGAATCAGTGGAAGCGATCATTTTCATTTTCTGCTTAATCTCGTTTATCTCACTGCTTGTGCCGATAATTCCGGAAAAAGTGCATTTTTTATTTTCTTTCATGATCCGGGTAGCCATTTCCTCTACTTCTTCTTTTTTCCTGAAGGAAAGCACAGCCCCGGATACCCGGCTTTCCTCATACATAAGAGTCACATTATAGAACAGCTGCATTGGCTCGCCGTTCGGCCTGTTGTAGCTTATTTCATTTTCGTAGTAGCGGTTATCACCGGGGGCATGCCGGCCGCCAATTACCGCATCGACATCAAACCCCGGGAAAAGCCTGTTTATGTGGCACCCGTTTGCGGCACGGGAATCTAAATTCAGCATGTCTTTGGCAGCCTTGTTTATATTGGTAACTCTTCCCTGTGGATCCACGGCCACCACTCCTTCATAGATCGAATTAATCACGTCTTTGAACTGGTTCATTAAACTTGTTACCTTCGATTCCATCTTCTTTTCGTTCAAAGATATGGTAATTATATTGCAGAGCTTGGTTAAAAAATTCTGCATTTTTTCATAGTGGTTGAGCAGCTTGCGCCTGTGCTGCTCGGTAAGGGCCAGCAGAGAAATAGTTCCGATCTTTTTTTCGTCAAAAATTATTGGCAGCATCAAAAAGGCGAGGACATTGCATTTTGCCGAATAATCGCACTCGGCACAGCAAACAGCATAGGAGGTATTTTCAACAAATATGGAATCTTCATTTGCCGAAGTGAGGATCTTGTAGGTCATACAACCTTCATCGTAGAATACGCCCACTTCTTTTTCAAATGAGCCGCTGCCGGCTATAACTTCCAGATCGTTGCTGATCACGCCGATTTCGATGTCAACAACACCGGCAAAGGCTGCAGTTACCTGCTGCAGGAAGCTTTGGATGCTTTTTAGCTCTTTCAAGCCTCATGCCCCCTTAAATGTAAATCACTTCATTGCCGCAGTCCTTGAGAAATTTTTCAAAATCCTGGTAGGAAATGCTGATGGTCGCCGTATTGACATTGGGATGAAAGTTAACCAGCTTATGGCGCTTTAAATCGCTGTCAAGGGCAACTGTTACCGCATTTTTTTCATCATTGACCAGGCCAAACGGTGAAACTGCACCGGTTTCCAGGCCAAGGTGCTCTTTAAGCCTTCTTTCAGAAGCAAAGCTTAATTTGCCGGCCGCCAGCCGGCCGGAAAGTTGTTTTAAATCGGCGTTTTTCGACTGCTCCATAACCACCAGGAAATGACGGTTGCCTTTGTTGTTGCGCAGAAAAAGGTTTTTTGAATGGGCGCCTTCTATATCCTGCCAGTATTTTTTGGCTTCATCGACGGTGTAAACCGGCGGATGCTCATAGCGGGTATAAGAAATACCCAACCGATCCAGCGTATCGTATACTTTTTGTTCAATATCAGTAATCAAGTGCCCTTTCCCCTTTCGACAAAATCATATAAATGCACTAAAAATGCTATCACGCCCGGTTCTGCCTGTCAAACCAGCCCGGTCATTCAAGATAGCTCCTTTGAAACAAGAGGTCCAGGCCAAAAATCCGCAAGCTTTTTTTTACATCGCCTTTACCATTTTTTTCCACACCCTGCCCATGCCTGCGATCCAGGAACCACCGCCCGCAGTAAGACCCGCCGGCAGCCGGATAATAAGTCCCGTGGCCGTGCCTTAAACCTTTCCACCATCTTCCTCTATAACAGCTGCCGTCGGGCCAGGTGCGCACACCCCAGCCGTGGTATTTGCCCCCGGCAAAACCACCTTCATAGCTGCCTCCGTCGGCATACGAGCAGGCGCCGCGGCCGTCCAGCAGCCCTTTTTTCCATCTACCCCGCCGGATAGTGCCGTCGGTCTCTTCAAGCACACCTTCCCCTTCTCGTAAGCCGTCCTTGAAAAGACCGACGGCACTATCCGGCGGGGTAG
>PUNU01000155.1 GCA_003551865.1 Syntrophomonadaceae bacterium | reverse complement strand
TTGTTCGGGCCACGACAGAGTCCCAGGTATCCTGCTCGTAGCCGTACATAACCCCTTTATAGGCCCCGGTGTAGCGGGCAAAAGTCTGGGGTGTGGCCACTTCAATTTCTTCGATATGCCGCCGGATCGGTATATCGAGATAGTAGCCAAGCTTATCGATCATCCCTTCCGCAATTGCCGTTTTAGTTTCAAAGTAATTTTCTGCGCTGACATCTTTCCATACTTCGGGGCCGACCAGCGTCGTGCTTGACAGTACGGTGGTGCCCGGCGGCAAGCATTCCGGGTTGGCGTTGTTAAGGCATACCACGGCCTGCATATCCTGCGCTTCCAGGGAGAAAAAGTTTTTATAGGCTTCTTCAGTATTGAGACTCGGACCGATAAAATAGCTGTAACTGTCAAGACCCAGCTCTTCCGGGGGACAAGACAATCCCAAATAGACCACAAAGGCACTGGTGCCCAGTTTTCTGGAGCCGGTTAATTTTTTAGCCTCCACCGGCACTTCCGCCTGCGGTTGAAGCAAACTGCCGTAGACCAGGTGAGGGGATATGTTGGCCACAACATGGGGGGCTTTGAACTGTTCGCCCCTCCGGGTCCGCACCCCGGTAACCCTGCCTTTTTCAACCGTAATTTGCTCTACACGTGTGTTGTAGAGCGTATGCGAACCGAGTTCGCGGATTCTTTTATCCATAGCCGCCGAGAGCCCATGCGAGTTGTCCCCGGGAATATAGGCCCCTTTGCTAATATAGCTGTAAAGCATTACAGCGAAAATTGTAAAGCTCAGCCTGCTCACCGGCACTCCAAGGTAGCACCAGTATGGATAAATCATCTGCAGTGCTTTCGGCGGAAGGTTAAACTTGCCGGTAACTTCTTCGACCGTGTAGCCGGCCGTGGTAATAAAAGAGGGGTAGTTTTCCTGCAGATAATTCAGATCCGGCGGTCCTTTGGCACCGCCGATAAAACTGAGGGCCCGGGCAATTTCCCGGCAGGTTTCCATGTAGCGGCTCAAGGGCTCCCGGCTTCCGGGGACAGCTTCGGCAATGGTGTCAATGAAATTGTCCACCCCGAACGGCACTTTAAGGTTAATGCCTTCGTCCTTGTAGATAAGGTGGTAAGCTTCGGGAACCGGCAGGAACTCGATCTCCAAATTGAGCTCGTCTTCCAAAAACCGGCGCACTGCCCCTTTCTTCTCCACCGGACCGACATCGGAAAGCTCATGCAGGGAGACTTCAAATTCAAACCGCCCGCGCACAAAACTGGTGGCAAACCCACCGGGCAGGTTGTGCTGTTCCAAAAGCAAAACTTTTGCCCCTTCACGGGAAAGTTTAAGGGCCGATGCCAGTCCCCCCAACCCGGCCCCGACTACAATGGCATCATAGCCGGCATTTCCACCCGGCGCCGAACCTGGGTTTTTAGTATTCACATCAAGCACACTCCTTGCTTTGGCCTTAACCGTATTTGCCGGAAACCCTGTTCATAAAAACCGGTTATTTACATATGCGCTTTCCTTATTCTCCTTTAAATTCAGGTTTTCGCTTTTCCAAAAATGCCATTACCCCTTCCCGGTGATCTGCAGTTTGGAAACAAACACTCTGGGCGTAAATTTCCAGCTCCATTACGGTGTTAAGATCAAGAGTTTCACTCTTGTTCAGGATCTCCTTGGCCTGGGCCAGGGCGATGGCCGGGCCGCGGGACAGCTGTGCTGCGGCTTCCTGTGCTTCATCCATAAGCTTTTCAGCGGAAAGCACCCGGTTAACTATGCCCAGCCTGTAAGCCTCTTCGGCGGGAATATTCTTGCCGGTGAAAACAAGTTCCTTGGCTCTCTGCAGACCAACCAGCCGGGGCAAAAAATACAGGGCTCCGCAGTCGGGTATTGCGCCCACTTTGATAAAAGCCATCCCAAATTTTGCCGTATCGGCGGCAAATATCAAATCGCACAGCAGGGCCAGGGAAAACCCCGCCCCGACTGCATAACCGTTTACAGCCGCTATTACCGGCTTCTTGATGTTGGCCAGTTCCATGATCCGGGCATAGCCGTCCTGCAGCCACTGCCTGCCTTCCACCAGTTCAAAACCTTCCATCAGTTTACTTAAATCCCCGCCGGACGAAAAAACATTCCCGGTTCCGGTAAGGACTACCGCGCCGACTTCATCGTCTTCGGCGGAAGTCCTTACCGCCCGGACAAGCTCTTCGGCCAGGGACACTTCAAGGGAGTTCATAATATCGGGCCGGTTCATCCGAATTAAGGCGACGCGGTCTTTTTTCTCGAAGACTATATTTTTGTATTCCGACATAGCAAGCTCCTCCTCTAGTCCAGCCCCAGGATGCTGATACTGCAAACATTTTGCGACGGTACTCCCCCCAGGTTATGGGTCAGGCCGAGTTTGGGTTCTTTAACCAGGCGTTCTTCGGGCCAGCGTCTTAAAAGCTGGTTATAAATTTCGTAGAGCATGCGCAGGCCGGAAGCGCCGATCGGATGGCCAAAACACTTCAATCCCCCGTCAGGCTGGCATGGCACCCCGCCGTCCAGGTCGTAGAAGCCTTCCAGGACATCATCTGGCGCTTCACCCGGTGCAGAAATCTGCAGGTCTTCCATTGTAACCATCTCGGTGATTGAAAAACAATCGTGCACTTCAAGCATGCCGATCTCTTCACGGGGGTTGGTTACTCCCGCCTCTTTGTAGGCAAGATCCGCAGCCCGCCTGGTCGTCAGCAGGCTGCTTCCATCCCACCGGTTGAACTGCAGTTCTTCCCCGGAGCTGACCGATATCTGCAGGGCCTTAACTTTTACCATCTCCCGGTTCGGTTTCAGCTTTGCGGCAATTTCAGGCGTGGTGACCACTGCCATTGCCGCCCCGTCGCTTACTCCGCAGCAGTCAAACAGGCCCAGGGGGTAAGCTACAAAAGGTGATTCTTCGATCTGCATTTCATTTACTTCCTTGCGCAGGTGGGCCCTGGGATTTTTTGCCCCGTTTTGATGGCTCTTCCATGATATATGAGTAATCGCTTTTTTCACTTTTTCCATCGGCACGCCGTAGCGGGCCGCATAGGCCGTAGCCAGCTGGGCAAACATACCCGGTGCCGTGGCATTGGGGCTGAGCAGCCTGGAAAGCTGGCCGAAAACAGGCGAATCAGGCAGGCCGCCGTAACCGACGTCTTTTAATTTTTCAATCCCGACGGCCAGGGCTATATCGTATGCTCCTGAAGCCACGGCGTAACAGGCGCCCCTGAAAGACTCGGTGCCCGAAGCGCAAAAATTTTCCACCCGGGTGACCGGAATGAAAGGCAGGTGCAGGGTGCCGGCCAGGTAACAACCGCCTTTACCGATATTTACTTCGTCAATATGGTTGCCCACCCAGGCCGCTTCAATATCCTTTTTTTCCAGTCCGGCGTCTTCCATGCACTCCTGGAAAGCCTCGACCAGTAAATCGCTGGCATCGTCTTCCCAGCGCTCTCCAAACCTTGTGCATCCCATACCTAGAACCGCTACTTTATCTTTGATACCTTCAGCCATTTAAGACACCTCCTCGGCCGGAACCGCTTTCCAGAAGTAGAAAGTGGTGTCCCGCTTGTTGTCGATGTATTTAATCCGGAAACTGAAATTGACCGGTTTGCCGACCTGCAGGTCGTCCAGGCTGCAGTCGGTAAAGTCCATCATACTGCGTCCACCTCCGTTAAAATCAATATTGCCGTATATGGCCGGTGGGTTGGTGGTGGCGGCCAGCATGTCCGATGTGAAGCTGACAATTTTCCCGCCTTTGTCGGAGAGGATAACCGGTTCCATGCTGTCAACCGCACCGCAGTCCGGGTTTACACAAACACGCTGCG
>PUNU01000001.1 GCA_003551865.1 Syntrophomonadaceae bacterium | reverse complement strand
CGAGCAATGCTTCCTCGCCTGTCACAGCGGGATCATATTCTACATAGGCTTTTTCCATTGGAAAATTTACCTGTGCAGACAGCACCCCTTCAGCCTGCTGCAGGGCCTTTTCGATCCTGCCGGCGCAGGCGGTGCAGGTCATTCCACTTAAATTAATAACCGCTTTTGCGGTATTAACTGTATTTATCGAGTTATTCACCGGGTCGTACCTCCCTTTGAACTTATTATCAATATACCCCGTATGGGTATATTGTAACAGATATTAAAACCCGTTGCAACGTTTTTCTTTTTCCAGGCCTTTGAGGTGAAGGCCGGTGGGCCTGTTTCCGATTGAACATCCTCCGGGCAGAGAAATCCTGGCTCTCTCAAAACGAGCCAGTAAAGGCCCGAGCATCAGAAAGGACGCCCTCAGCTGGTTAATCTTTTATCGAGCAAGCAGGATTATAAAAAAACCCGGAACCCGGTGGTGGGGTGTGAGCTCTTCGACATCTTGCGCTTTTTTGCCGGATGGTTCTTTTAGCCGCAGTCAAAACTGTGCAAGTTGCCGCCTGTGCTTCTTTTGCTGAGGGCCCTCATGATCGCGCCCCCATGATCGCGCATAAATCGTGCATCATGGGTTGACCAATGGGCTGGACATCCCTGTTCAGTAATGGCTATGTACTCCCGCTGGTGAGCGAACCGATTGCCCTACAAATCACTGCGGGTCAGGTCGATGTCTGCTGCACGGCCAATATCAGTGCATTCTGTCTCTATCTGGGTGGTCGCAAAGTAGATACCAAACCGCTCCACCAGCATTTGGTGAATCTCATGCTGAATGCTCTCACCTTTCGTATAGTCTTCCACTTTAACGTGGGCGGAGAAAAGGTGTTTCCCCGAGGTGAGGCTCCAGGCGTGGACGTGATGCACGTTAACTACTCCCTCGATATCTTGAACGGCCTTAATCATCTTCGGCAGATCAAGCTCCTCTGGTGTTCGCTCCAGCAGGATGTTTATAGATGATCGGATGACTGACCAGGACATGAAAAAGAGCGTCAGCGAAAAGATGATGGCAAGAATTGGATCGATGAGGATGAAACCCGTGAACTGAATGACCAACGCGGCAATTACGATGAAGATACTCCCTACGAATACTTGAATGACATGAATAAAGGCGCCCCGGACGTTTAAGCTCTCCTTTTGTCTCTGGTAGAGGAGCTTTACCGCTATGGTTTCCGTGACAATGGCGCCGGCGGCAACAATCAACATAGGAATGCTTGGCGGTTCCATGGGTGAGAATATGCGGTACACGCCTAAACCAAGGACGAAGGCGGCCATTACAAACAGCAGCGCACCGTTGAACAACGAACCGACTATCTCCGCCCTGGCTAATCCAAAGGTTTGAGAGGCGGTGGACTTGCTCCTGCTGGCCAGGCGAGCTCCCACCAGGGCGATTATAACGCCTCCCACTGTAGAGGCGCTGTGAGCGGCATCGGCGAGGACGGCGACCGAGCCGATCACCAGTCCTATGGCCAACTCAAAGATGAAGTATCCACCTTGAAGCCATGCCACTATCTTGAGCGGTCGTGATGCACTCGAGGCATCACCTACATGATGATGTCCGTGCTCCATTTTAATCATTTCCTTTCAATAAAGAACTTGCCGGTAACCGGGGTAGCATTACTGCTCAAATACATCGGATATAAACATACCGTGCCAGGTGTGATACCACACTTCTCCGGTTCGGCCATTAACACTTATGCTTATGACTCTTCTCTAATTAATTCTCTGCTAACTTTACCCAAATGTACATACCAGATGATAGCGTCAATTAACCACCATACACCAACACCGCCTACGGTAATAAGCTTTAAAATACCCAGCCCGATTTGCCCTCGGTAAAAACGATCAAATCCAAACATGCCTAGCACACATCCGACAATTGTTCCTGTTAAGTAGTAGCGCCAGGTCCATTTATATGCCATTTATAACTCCCCCTCGCAAAGGTTTCACTTTCTTTTAAGACTTCTTCTGGTACTCGTTGTAAGTTCCACAGCTTAACTGTCTGCAGTTTCTCGGCTTCTTTCAATAAATATTCTTACAGCCTCTTTATAGTCTATCGTAGTATCCGGCCGTTTTAGCAGCTTCATAATGGCATAATACATAATGGGTCACAAGGATTTTCTGCAGACATGTAGGTCCGGGGAAGAGCAGCCGAAGCTTCTCTTCCCCGGGCTTTCTCCAGGTTGGCCTAGCACTCCTTGGTTTCAAATGTTTCGCAGAAGGTGTCATCAGGGTCGCAAACTTCTTCACCGTCTTTCATATTTACAGTGATATCCTCTGCCATGCATTTTTTGTCCTGCCAGTAAGTGCAATTGTCAACATTGCAGTTCACTTCCAAAGTCATTTAATGTCACCTCCTTAACTGGGTAATGGCATGTACCTGCACACAACCGTCACCCTTTTTGCCAGTATACATAAAACCGTTCTCCTGTTACCCTCATGATAATTATTACGATGCCCAAAAAACTATTAGCAGGTTGCTCAATTTGACGGGCACATTTTCTCATTTTGCAGTACATGAGATTCACTTTATAAAGAAACCTTTTTGAGAAAATGCAATTCTTTATCATAAAGCTTCCAAGGCCGGGGCCAAGTAATAAGAATTTGCTTTTCTGCTGGAATTATAATACTAAACCCTTTTACGGCAGGGCATGTCCCGACTTAAAAATAATGCGTAGCGCAAAAAAATCCGCACGGTTATCCAGAACCTGATTACCCTGGCGGCAAAGCTTGTTCACCATGCCCGGCGCTAAAAACTTTCTTTTGGGCTAACAACCACAACCCCTGGTTTATGAACTTCAAGCAGATATGTTATTGCCTTGCCTGAACGAAATGCCAGGGGAATAATGGTTATATGGAACAGACCCAAAAAGCCAAGGGATAAGCATGTACCGGCGATATGGTTTTGTGCATCGTGCTAAGCTGATACGGATATGTTTTTGATCCATTTTGACTCCCAGGTTTTGTTATTGCTCTTAATTGACAACTAAATACTCGGCGAAAACAATGTTTTTAAATTTCAATCCCGGTTCAGGTTAGATTAAACCACCGTTTTAAGCTGTGCTCTTTTTTAGCTCCGTTCCTGGAAGCGGTAATTGAAATCATTCCATATTAATGAGATGGAAGGAAAGAATCTATTGGCTTGTTTCATATACTCCCGGTATTCATCCTCAAAATTTAAGATCATATCCTTTTCTTCCTTTAAGGCTAACCGGTAATATACTATTAGCAGTATTGGTGTCATTATTAGGGTAATAATAGTAGGCCATTGGATTAAGAAAGCCAGGATCATCATGATAAAACCAGTGTATTGTGGATGTCTTACATAACGGTATATTCCATCTGTTACCAGGTTATCGCTGTTTTGGTGAATTCTTCTCCAGGCTACCCCTATAATTACAAAAGCAGATATTAACATAATGTCTGAACCCGGATGCACCAGTAGGGATATTACCTGAGATTCAAAAAACACTGACAGTAAATGTCCGCTTTCATGGGCAAAGGGATCAATTACGGGATAATTTTTGCCCAACCAGGAGGTCAAAAGGTAGATGGTTAAAGGAAAGCCGTACATTTCCGTAAACAAAGCCACCAAAAAGGCACCTATGGCACCCATATTTTTCCAGTCAATAGTGGTTCTGGGTTTATAAATTATACTCAATACAAACATAATAAAAATAACGTTACCTATCACTAAAGGCCACAGACCATAACCGAATTCTCCGTTGTGCAATATTTTAATCACTCCTTTAATATTCCAGGCATGTCCCTATTTTGTCGCTGTAT
>PUNU01000016.1 GCA_003551865.1 Syntrophomonadaceae bacterium | reverse complement strand
GCCGAAGCGGTGCCCACCCCCGGCGCCTTGATCTGCCCCCTGCTCGACGCCCGCCGCAGCCAGGTCTACACCGCCCTTTACCGCCGTCCCGTTCGCTTCCCGTACGAATTGGAGACCGTTTTGGAACCGGCCGCCCTCGCCCTCGATGAGCTGATAACTAACCTGCGCGATAATAATCAGCAGGTGATTTTTACCGGTGAGGGCCTGCAGAGCTACGGCACCTTCCTGAAAGAAAAACTGCCGGCCCGGGCGGTAATAACGCCGGCGCCATTTAGGTACTGCCGCGCCGCCCTGGTGGCTCTGTGCGGCTTTAAATTTCTCCAGAAAAACCCCGAGGCCGGCTACCTTGAGCTTTTGCCCCACTACCTGCGCCAATCCGAGGCCGAAAGGCTGGCCGCCGAACGGAGCAGGAAGGGGGATAATAAAAGATGACCCTTGCCCTTACCATAAAACCGATGACCGAAGAAGATCTTCCCGCGGTAGTGGCCATTGAGCAGGCTTCCTTCAGCGATCCCTGGTACCTGCAGTCGTTTCGCTCCGAGCTCCTTTACAACCGCAAGGCAATCTACTTAACAGCCCGCCACCGGGATAATATTATCGCCTACATCGGTGCCTGGGTGGTGGTGGACGAAGGGCATATCACCACCCTGGCCGTAGATAAAGAGTACCGCCGCCTGGGGGTGGCCTCCCGCCTGCTTGAAACCCTGATCGAGAAAGTCCTGCCCCTGGGAGTTCGCCGGCTCACCCTGGAAGTCAGACCGAGCAATAACGAAGCATTCGGCTTCTATGAAAAATGGGGCTTCACCGTGCAGGGACGGCGCAAGTCCTACTATTACGATGAAGATGCCCTGATAATGACCAAAGAAGGTCTAAGCCTGCCCGGCGGGGAAGAGGAAGGAGGGGCGGCCGGTGAAATCTGATCAGCCCCTGATCCTCGGTATTGAGACCTCCTGCGATGAAACCGCCGCCGCAGTCGTGGCCGGGGGCGAACGCATCTTAAGCAGCCTGGTTTCTTCCCAGGTCGAACTGCCCGCCCGCTTCGGCGGGGTGGTGCCTGAAATAGCTTCCCGCCAACACCTGCTCCTGCTAAACCCCCTGATTGACGACGCCTTAAAAGAAGCCGGGATCAAGCTTTATGATTTGGACGCCGTAGCCGTCGCCCACGGACCCGGCCTGGTCGGCGCGCTTCTGGTGGGAGTGGCCACGGCCAAGGCTTTGGCCTACGGCCTCCGCCTACCCCTGATCGCCGTCAATCACCTGGAGGCTCACCTTCAGGCAAATTATTTAAACGGCGCCCCGCATAAGTATCCGGCTGTTATCCTCATCGTATCCGGCGGTCATACCGAGCTGCTCCTGCTAGACGGGCCCGGTTCTACGCAGACCCTTGGGCGCACCCGCGACGACGCCGCCGGCGAAGCCTTCGACAAGATCGCCCGCCTGCTCGAGCTGGGCTATCCCGGCGGGCCCCTGATTGACAGATTGGCCCGGGAAGGAAACCCCGAAGCAATTGACTTACCCCGCGCCTGGCTGGGAGGCGAAAACTATGATTTCAGCTTCAGCGGCCTGAAAACAGCGGTGATCAATCATCTTAAACAGGCCCGCAAAAGCGGCAAAGAGGTCCATCTTCCCGACCTGGTAGCTTCCTTCCAGGAAGCTTTGGTCGAGGTGCTGGTCGAAAAGACCCTTCGGGCCGCCGCTGATCACAAAGCCGAAGCAGTGCTGGTAGCCGGCGGAGTGGCCGCCAACAGCCGCCTGCGTCGGTGCCTGAAAGAGCGCCTGGAAAGCGTCCTGCCGTCTGTCCACCTGCACATCCCGCCCCTTAAGCTCTGTACCGACAACGCGGCCATGATCGCCGCCGCTGCTTATCCTCTCTACCGCAGGGGCAAATTTGCCCCCCTGGATCTAAACGCCCACCCCGGCCTACAGATCGGTCAAGAAACATAGAATTTTTCGCCGTCATAAGAGGCTTATATGGGTAAGAAACCCCGACAAGCAGGCCGGTAACATTAATTATTTTGCCCCCTAATAATAATCTTTTCTCACTCCGGATATCCATACCCTCTCTCCTCCGGATACTAATATTCTCCCTCTCACCTGGTGAGAGAGGGTCGGGGTTAGGGGGAGGATCTTTATGTCAACGTCCTGTTGCTTCTGTTTATAACCACTCAAAAGTTGCTCCTTATGCCCTTTTGCCTGTGGATAACCCTGTGCATGGTGTGGATTACTTTTAATGGAATAAAATAAAAAAGCCCGGTAAATGGCTTCTTGCAGGCTAAACTTCCGTTCGCAGTAACATAATAAGTTAACCTAATCTAAAAGGTGGTTGACAATAACTTTACCCTCCACATCCTGCATATAAAAACCGGCATGAAATATAAAAACCGGGCAGTATCAGGCGGTTTTACCCTTTTGAATTCATCAAGCGGAAGCGGGCGCCTCCAGTCGCCGCCAATGGTTAAATGAGTTTCTTCCCCTGGAATAACAAAACGAATTCAAGAGGCTTACTGCATCAGTGGGAGATGTGGTAAAATAAGCGAAAGAGATGCGATAACTATACAAGTAAGAAGGAGTTTTACTATACCCTTGCCCCTTCCACCGGACATAAAGCACGTTCATTTTGTCGGCATCGGCGGTTACGGCATGAGCGCCCTGGCCCTGATCCTGCTTGAACAGGGCTGCAAGGTAAGCGGTTCCGACATCAAGGAATCCGCCCTTACCGCTGCTTTAAAAAATAAGGGGGCCGCAGTCAGCATCGGCCACCGCGCCGAGAACTTAGGCACCGCCGGGCTGGTAGTCTACTCCACCGCCATTAACCACGACAACCCCGAGCTTGTGGAAACTGCCCGCCGCAGCCTGCTCCTCTGGCATCGCTCAGAGCTTTTAGCCGCGCTATTAAATGAGGCATGGGGTATCGCCGTGGCAGGGGCCCACGGCAAAACCACCACCACGGCCATGGTCGCCCTGCTCCTGGAAGCGGGCGGCTTTGATCCCACCGCCATCATCGGTGGGGTCCTGCCCGCCTTCGGCGGCAACGCCCGCCTGGGCCGGAGTCCCTACCTGGTGGCCGAAGCAGACGAAAGCGACCGTTCCTTTACCCGCTACTTTCCCCGCCTGGCCCTGGTTACCGGCATGGAAGCTGATCACCTCGAGCACTACGAAAACGATTACGGCCGCTTGCTTAAGGCTTACGAGCAATTTTTAAACAACCTGTCTTCCGGTGGTACCGCCGTTTTATGCTTCGACGATCCCGGCCTGGCGGAGCTTGCCTCCCGCTTGAATTGTGTGGTTGTTTCCTATGCAGCGGCTCCCGATCCGCAGCTCAAGCCCGATTACTATCCGCAGAATATCAATTTAAGCGGCACCGCGGCCACTTTCGATCTCTACTGCCGCGGCCGTCTCCTAACCGAAGTAGTCCGCCTCGGTGTGCCCGGCCGCCACAATGTCACAAACGCTGTCGGCGCCCTGGCCCTGGCTCACCGGCTCGGTATTGAACCGGCCGCCTGCGCGGGAGCCTTAAACAAATTTAGCGGCGTGGGCCGCCGTTTTGAGATAATCGGCAGCACAGGCGGTGTTACCGTCGTCGACGACTACGCCCACCACCCCACCGAAATAAAGGCCACCTTGGAGGCGGCCCGCTTAAACGGCAGGCGGATCATCTGTGTGTTCCAGCCTCACCGCTACAGCCGCACGGCCGCCTTTTTCGAGCAGTTTGCCGGTGCTTTTGGGGATGCCGACCATCTTTTACTGCACAGCGTCTACCCGGCCGGTGAGGCTCCTCTGCCCGGTATAAATGCTGAAATTCTTTCTGAAAGCATCCGCCGCAGAGG
>PUNU01000173.1 GCA_003551865.1 Syntrophomonadaceae bacterium | reverse complement strand
TTGCCTGGAGTATAGGTACATTGACAGAGAAACTGGGCACAGATGTTTACCTGACCGGTTTGATCGATGCCAATGTGCCGCTTTTTATGGTCCCGGCCATGATATTTATTGCCAGTGCGGTCATTGCTTTTTCCACAGGCAGTTCATGGGGGGTATTTTCAATTATGATCCCCATAGCTTTCGGTATAGGAGTTTCATTGGATCTTTCCCTGCCGCTGGTTGTTGCGGCCGTTTTAAGCGGGGGCATTACCGGAGATCACAGCTCTCCTATTTCCGATACCACAATCATATCCTCGGTGGGGGCGGGCTGTGAGCACATCGATCACGTTAATACCCAGATCAGCTATGCTTTAACGGTAGCTGTGGCCGCAATAGCTGCTTTTATTATGGCCGGTCTGGACTTGCCTTTAATACTTATTTGGCCTGTCGGCATAGCACTGGTTGTCTTTGCGGTGAGAATTTTCGGCCGGAGGGTAAAAAATAGCGGCCTGTCAACGGAGTAAGAGCATGATTTGGCAATTATTACAACCCGGCACTCAGCTCCTTAACAAGACCCGGCAGCTGTTTCGGACTGCTTGCCATTGATTAAATTAACGAGAAGAGCTCAAGCCTTGATAGTTACTGTCGGGCTGGCCGCATATTTTTCCAGGGCGTTTTTATCAAGGGTGACGCCCCATCCAGGCCCGGCCGGCAATTTACCGGTACCTCCAGTGTAGTCGATAGTTTCTACGATCAGGTCGTTTTCCATCATCTCATGCCCGAACAGTTCTATGGCGTAACCCAGCTGATGGTATCGTGCTGCAGCCATGTGGATAAGCATTGCGGAAGCTATGCCAAGGGGTTGGCTGTGTAGAACTGCACCCATTCCCCTCAGTTCAGCGTATGAGAGGGCCCGCAGCGCCGCGGTGACCCCGCCCGGCCTCTCCGGGTTAAGCCCTATAATACCAACTGCTTTTAACTCTATCAAAGTGGTGATGTCCTGCAATGAAAAACAGTCTTCATGGGACATGATTGGTGTAGCTACCTGCTTTTGCACTTCAGCCATGCCCAGGTAATCGGAGCTGCGAACCGGCTGTTCCGCGAATTCGATATCGTAAGGTTCGATGGCTTTAATGGCCCGGATGGCAAAAGGGGCTTTATTATAGGCCTGGTTATAGTCTACCCTGATTTTTATTTCATCACCAAATGTTTCCCGCATTTGTTTGAGGACCTGGACATCTTCTGAAACACTTCTGCCCAGTTTAAGCCGAAAACAGCGGTAGCCCTGATCATAAAACATTTGGGCGATCCCGATCATGTTTTCCGCGTCCATCAAAGGAACAAGTGCCGCCAGGGGAATTTCTTCGGCAGTGCGTCCCCCCATGAACTCACAGGCCGATCTGCCGGTAACTTTGCCCATTAGATCATAGCAGGCCATATCAAGCAGTCCTTTGGCCACTTCGGTTCTGGCCACATTTATATCCATGCGGTGCCTGATCAACTCAACATCAAATGGGCTTTGGGCCAGGATATATTTGCTCAAGTAATTTTTTATTGCTTCTATCACCTGGTTTGGGGACAAGCCGGTTTCCGGGAGCCACACTAAAACTTCTCCCACGCCTTCATTCCCATCTTCGGCAGTCAATTGACAAATTACCGCATCGCCTCCGGGCCAGGGTTCTTCAGCGGGTATGGCCATGCCGAGCCCGCCGGAAGCCTGCATGGCTTCCCTGACATGACTCTTAAACGGAACAAAGACCGGGGTTAGCTGAATGCTGACTATCTTTGGAGAGATAATGTTGTGCGCCGCTGTGTTCTTTTCCCGGTTGCTCAATTAATTAACCTCCTGTCGTTATTTGTTACCTCATTGTATATCATTTGCCTTTACCGCAACAACTATAAAAAAATTTTTTTATTTTAGAAGGAATATCCGCCCGGGTCGTAGAATAAGCTCTAACATACCTATCAGTATAAATTATTACTCATTATATACCAGCTGGTTTAAAGAGGAGTGAACTTGGCTTTATGGCCGGCGGCATTTTTAAGAAGCACAGCAAAGGTGATATTTCTTTGGAAACAAAACGAAAACAACAAATTTTAGAAACCGCTTCCCAGGTTTTTGCCCGTCTCGGTTATTCCGCAACCATCGACCAGATTGCGGAAGAGATGGGCGTAACCAAGGGCCACATCTATTATTATTTCAGCAGCAAGCAGGATATCCTGTTTCAGATCTTTCGACAGGCTATGGACTTTTTCCTTGAAGAAACTTCAGCGGTCAGCTCCCAAAAACTTCCGGCAGACGAGCGGTTAAAGGCAATATTTAAGAACCACATCATAGCTATCTGTGAAAATCGGGCAATTATGACCGTGTTTATGGACTTAAGGCGCGATTTGCTGCCCGAGCACTGGCGGGATATTGCCGCCAGCCGCAAAGAATACGAAATGTTGATCCAAAGTTTAATCAGAGAAGGAATCGACAGGGGGTATTTTATCGAGGAGAATGAGAAGATCCTATCTTATACCCTGCTGGGGGCGATCAACTGGGTTTATGTCTGGTTCCAGGAGCAGGGCGATCTTGCAAAAGGGGAGATCGCCGAAATGATGGCGGATTATCTCCTGCGCGGACTAAGAAGATGGCCGGAACCGGACACCTTTGAAACGGGAAAAACGATCGGCGAAATAAAGGTGGATGACAGCGCCTCTTTCAGCAAAACCATAAGCGACAACGATGTCTGCCTTTATGCCGGGATCATCGGTGATTTCAATCCCATGCATTTAAATGAAGACTTTGCCCGAAAAACTGCTTATGGGAAAAAAGTGGCTCCCGGCAGCATGGTCGCTTCGCTAATTACTCCGGTCCTGGGGATGATTTTACCCGGCCCGGGATCCGCGGTTTCGGAGACAAGCTTTCGCAGTTTGAACCCGGTTTTTCCCGGTGATACGATCACCGCATCGGCAGCTGTTTTGGAGAAAGACGAACAGAAAAACCTGGTAAAAATGGTCTTGAAATGGGAAAACCAGGAAGGGACGAAGGTGGCCGAAGGCGAGGCCGTGGTCATCCCTCCGGGAGAAAAAAGGGCAATTCCCGGACCCGGGGGATAAAGAGGCGTAAGCGCCAATCAAATTTTTGACGGGAGGCTGTTTTATGATTGAGGACCACCCCATTTTTAACGACGAGCACCGGGCGATCCGCAAAACTTTAAGGGAATTTGTTACAAAAGAGCTTGCGCCCCATGCCGAAGAGTGGGAGGAAGCTGAGGATTTTCCCTCCTCGGTTTTTCAGCGCATGGGCGAACTGGGCTTTCTGGGATTGCATTACCCTGAAGAGTACGGGGGGCAGGGGGGAGATTACCTCTGCGGTGTAATCCTGGCCGAAGAAATGATGCGCTGCTTATCGGGAGGAGTTGCTTTGGGGGTTGGTGTGCAGACAGACATGGTCTGCCCGCTTCTCAACAAATCCGGCTCCGAAATCATCAAGGAGCGCTATCTCAGGCCGGCCCTTTTGGGTGAGAAAATCGGCTGCCTGGGCATTACAGAACCGGATGCCGGTTCTGATGTCGCCTCCATTCGAACCACTGCCGAGCGCCAGGGCGACGAATATGTACTCAACGGTCAAAAAATATTTATCACCAACGGGGTGCGCGCCGACTTTGCCATCGTGGTTGCCCGGGCACCGGGCTCGAGCGGTTCCAAGGGAATTACCTTGTTTGTTGTTGAAAAAGATGCACCCGGCTACAGTGTTTCCCGCAAGCTCGACAAGGTCGGAATGCTTTCTTCCGACACCGCGGAGCTGGCCTTTATGGACTGCCGCGTTCCGGCGGAGAACCTGCTCGGCGAAGAAGGGCAGGGTTTTTACCATATAATG
>PUNU01000239.1 GCA_003551865.1 Syntrophomonadaceae bacterium | reverse complement strand
GGGACAACGTCAACATGAAAATAGAGCTGATCACCCCGATCGCCATCGAAGAGGGCCTGCGCTTCGCCATCCGCGAAGGCGGCCGCACCGTGGGCGCCGGAGTGGTCACCGAAGTATACGAATAAACGTGGGTTAGGCGGCTTGAAGAAGTCCCCTTTCCCATCCTTAACCGCCTGGGTACAGGCAGCCGGGCAAGGGGAAGTGCGGGCCTGAAGCGGGGGATTTTCGCTTCCGGGCTCAAGCTTCAAATCAGTGGCAAGCAAGGGGCGGGCAATTAATACCCCGCCTCTTAATTATGCCGCTTATGTTGACATCCTGTAAGCTGTTGTGATATATTTCCTTTCATGAGTTTAGAAAGCAGGTGCGTAGGATAAATGCGAGTAACCATTCATTTGGCCTGTTCAGAATGCCAGGAGCGCAACTATACCTCACAGAAGAACAAGCGCAACAACCCGGACCGTTTGGAAATGAAAAAATACTGCAGCCGCTGCCGGGCGCAGACCCTGCACAAGGAGACCAAGTAAAAGTTGGTATGCCGCCTGTAAGGGGCCGACTTTTTTAAGCAAGCCTGCTGCGGCAGTATAACTTGGGAGAGAGAATAGAGCGATGCGTTTTTTTAAAAGGATAAGCAAGTTTTTGCAAGAGGTCAGGGGAGAGCTGAAAAAGGTCAACTGGCCAACCAGGAAAGAATTTAGCGTTTTTACCGGCATTGTCCTGTCGACCGTGGTAGTGGTCGGTGTATTTTTCTGGATTCTCGACAGCGCCTTTCTGGCCATCTTGCAGCTGGTCATCCGCTAAAATGCCGTAAAAAGGCTTAATAAGGAGAGTGATGAGGGAATGTTTTTCGGCATTCCCCTCGTTATGAACACTGAAACAGAGACCGGAGCCGAAAACGGCGGCCGGCACGAACCGGAAAACGAAGCAGGCGAAACCGAAGAAAGCACCGCAGAAGGCGCCGAAGAAACCACGGAAGAAGAAGCCGCAGAGAGCGATGTAAAAAAAGACTGGTATGTAGTGCATACCTATGCCGGCTATGAAAAAAGGGTCAAGACCAACCTGGAGCGCCGGGTCGAGTCGATGGATATGAAAGACAAGATCTTTCGCATCCTGGTGCCCACCGAAAAGGAAATTACCAGCCGCGGCGGCCAAAAGCGGACCGTTGAAAAGAAAGTTTTCCCCGGCTACGTTTTGGTGGAAATGGTTATGGACGACGACTCCTGGTACGTGGTGCGCAACACTCCCGGGGTGACCGGGTTTGTCGGCCCCGGCTCCAAGCCGGTGCCTTTAAGCGAAAAAGAGGTGACCCATATCCTGCGCCAGGTCGGTGTGGTGGAAGGCAAGCCGCGGATCGATTTCGATATTAACCAGGTGGTCCGCGTGGTCAGCGGGCCATTCAAGAATTTCGAAGGCAGGGTCGAAGAGATAAACCACGACAAGGGGACCGTCAAGGTTTCGGTGTCGATGTTCGGCCGCGAAACTCCGGTGGAGCTCGAGTTCCACCAGGTGATAAAATTTTAAGCAGTGCTGTGCGGCCCGTTGAGGGGCGATTACAGCCGGGAGGTTTGTTTAATGGCTAAGAAAAAGAAAATAATCGGGAAGACAAAACTGCAGATACCGGCCGGCAAGGCGACTCCCGCTCCTCCAGTCGGCCCCGCCCTCGGGCAGCACGGGGTTAATATTATGGCATTCTGCAAGGAGTTCAATGAGCGCACCGCCAACGATGCCGGGCTGATTATCCCGGTAGAGCTGACCATCTATGAAGACCGCTCATACAGCTTCATTACCAAAACCCCGCCGGCTGCGGTACTTTTGAAAAAAGCCGCCGGCCTGGAGAGAGCTTCCGGGGAACCAAACCGCGAAAAAGTGGGCACGGTATCACGCGAACAGGTAAAAGAGATCGCCAGGCAGAAAATGGAAGACTTGAATGCCTACGACGAAGACTCCGCGGCGAAGATCATCGAAGGCACCGCCCGCAGTATGGGGATCGTCGTCGAAGGCAACTAAAATAGATTAAGTGGGAGAGCCGGTAAGGCTCGCAGACCACGGGAGGTAATGGTTATGCCGGTAACAAAAGGTAAGAAGTACAGAGAAGCGCGCAGCAGCATCGACCGCCTGCAGAAGTACGAGCCCGAAGAAGCCCTGCGCCTGGTCAAGGAGCTTAGCAACCGCGCGTTCGATGAGACGGTGGAGCTCTCGGTGCGCCTCGGGGTTAACCCCAAGCACGCCGATCAGCAGGTGCGCGGCTCGGTAGTTCTGCCGCACGGTACCGGAAAAACGGTGCGGGTGGCCGTTTTTGCCAAGGGTGAAAAGATCAAAGAGGCCGAAGAAGCGGGCGCCGACTTTGTCGGCTCCGACGAGCTGGTGGCCAAGGTCCAGGAAGGCTGGCTCGATTTTGATATTGCCGTAGCCACCCCCGACATGATGAGTTCGGTGGGCAAGCTCGGTAAAATCCTTGGGCCCCGCGGCATGATGCCCAACCCCAAGAGCGGGACTGTCACCTTCGAGCTGGAAAAAGCAATCCAGGACATCAAGGCCGGAAAGGTGGAGTACCGCACCGACAAGACCGGCAACGTGCATGTGCCCATCGGCAAGGTTTCCTTCGAACTGGAGAAGCTGGTGGAAAACTACCAGACGGTTATGGACGCCCTGATCAAGGCCAGGCCCGCGGCGGCCAAGGGCCAGTACATCAGGAACGCCACCGTTAGCTCGACCATGGGCCCGGGGATCAAGGTAAACCCCGGGGCCGGAGCGAAGAAATAGGCCAAAAGTTTTACAAAACTTGAAAATACGGTTTTTTTCCGTAGACGGCAGGCACGCAGAGTTTAATGGCCGCTTTTTAAAGGCCGCCTGTCCAGGAAAATGCTTCACGGGTTCAGCCGCTTATTAGTGGTTGCAGCGGGGCTTTCTGTCTACGGAAAGCCCCGTTTTTTATGGCGAAGGAGGTGAACTGTTTGCTCACCAGGGAAGCCAAGGAAAAGATGCTCAAAGAGATTACCGAAAACCTGAAGGAAGCCGACCTGGTCGTCGTTACAGACTACAGGGGTTTAAATGTCGAGGCGATCAACACCCTGCGCGGACGCTTAAAGGAAGTGCAGTGCGATTACCGGGTTACCAAGAATACCATGAACCGCATGGCCTGCCGGGAAGTCGGCTTGCAAGAGCTGGAGCCCCTTTTTGAAGGGCCCACGGCGATTGCCTACTCCGATGCCGACCCGGTGGCCGCAGCCAAGGTATTTGCCGATTTTATGAAGGAAAATGAAAACCTGGTTATCAAAGGCGGCCTGCTCTCCGGGCAGATGCTCGACCAGGCCGAGATTAAATCGCTGGGCGAGATCCCCTCGCGCGAAGTATTGCTGGCAAAAATTGTCGGCGGGTTCCAGTCGCCGATTACCGGGCTGGTCGGAGCCCTGCAGGGCACCGTAAGCCAGCTGGTCTACGCCGTTGACGCGGTCCGCCGGCAGCAGGAAAGTGCCTGACAAAGTTTTTAAGCTTAAAAAGAAGGCAGGCGGGAACCGGTAAAGCCAGGCCCGCGGCCGGAGTTGATTATAAATCTACATTATTATAAAGGAGTATGAAAAATGGCGAAAGCAAAAAAAGAAGAGAGCAAAGTAAATGAAATCATGGAAATGATCAAGGGCATGACCGTCCTCGAGCTGAACGAACTGGTCAAAGCCCTGGAAGAAGAGTTCGGTGTAACCGCGGCCGCCCCGGCAGCGGCAGCCGCCCCTGCCGCCGAAGCGGCAGCCCCGGAGGAGGAAAAAGACGAGTTTGACGTCGTTTTGACCTCAGCCGGAGACAAGAAAGTCCAGGTCATCAAGGTGGTCCGCGAGATAACCGGGCTGGGCCT
>PUNU01000158.1 GCA_003551865.1 Syntrophomonadaceae bacterium | reverse complement strand
GCTCTTGGAACGACTTGATGTGACGAATGTATCCGAGACCCTTCGTCACGTTCGGCGGCATCGGTGTCTTGAACCGGCTGTCGCCCATGAAGGCCACCACGGAGTGGATGGTGTCGGACGGAACCCCGAGGATTTCTTCCACCGCCTTCACGTGCTTGTAGTTCTGCCGCAGGGGGGTTCTGAAAGCGGAAGGTCTTCCGGAAGATCTTCTGCGTCCATTGCGGTTCCTTCTCCCCGCCGAAGATCCAGCCACCCATGTTCTTCGTTTCGATCACGAAGACACCGAAGGGGGACACGATCACGTGGTCGACTTGCGTGGTGCCGTCACGCGTCCGCAGCGTGACATTGTGTACCTGACGGTAGGTTTCCCGATCCAGAGATAGCCTCGCCGTGAGCCGAACCAGTAATTCACCGAAATACCCTTTCACAACCGGCAACCGCACGAGCCCGATAAACAGCGCGACCAGTGCAATCCACCACCACGTAGCAAGGCCTTGTACCAGAACTGGGCTCAAATCCACTTCGATCTCCTGTTCAAAAAGCCGGGCGGTGATGAAGCCTTCAGGCCTTCAGCCGCGCACCGCTCTGCCATTTCGCTTCAGGCTCTCTCTCAGCAATCAACCGCCAGTCGCTGGACGCTGCAATGGATCTAGTGTCTCGACGCTGGCGAGCAGCAGTCAATGCGTCACTTCGCCCCGCGGCGGGCACAGGATCGACCTTTTCCGAATAGAGTGCTGCGCTCACTGTCACCTAGGCACTTGAGGCGGCAACAGGGAGACCTGCGAATCCTCCAGCGCGTCTTCCGGCAGGGCGTCATCGCGACGTATAAGAGTCGTCGCTCCTCATCACCGGCCTGCGTCCAGCCACCGCCGTCGAACAGTAACGCGTGGTTCAATTCCGCCCCTCACACTACAGAACGGCGCGCGCTGCAGAGTCGGGTTGTGAGACCTTGCCCCATCCGCGCAGGGACCCCATACCCATACATTCCTGCCTGCAACGGGTGTCACAGCAATCTCCAAACCCCACCCGAACGCCCGTGGGCCAGGCTCATCGCTCGCCCCCCCCCTCAGATTGTTGGAACACCACCCATTCATGGGCACAGTCCTTACAGGTGCCGGTGTAAGCGGGTCCGGACTTCGTCAGCCGGACCTTGCGCGATTGGCATCGCGGACAGTCCTTCTTCATCGAGGTGTTCGTGCCGCAAGCTCCACAGCGCACGTAGTAACCATACTTGCCGTACATGCCTACGAGATTGTTCTGCTCGCCACATTTCTTGCAGGCCAGTGCGGGGGCCCGACTCGTCGCTGGCGCGGACGCGACCTGTGTCGTTTCAGGCTCCAGGGTCGACTGTGACAGCGTTTCGGGCGCTGCCTCGGATACGGCGGGAGGCTGCGTTACCTGCGCCTTCCGCGGCGGCTCAGCAACCGGCGAACCCTTGGCACCTTCCCCGATGTGGTTCTGCAGCAGGAATTCGCCAATCCCTTCGAGCTCCTTATCGCTGAAGCGCGGCTTTCCGGTCACCACCCCCTTGGCCCGCGAACCCACAAGCTCGCGCACTTTCTCCGCTACGAACTCGCTCTTCACCCCCCGATTCGCGATCGCACGCGGCATGTCATCGCGATGCAGGATCGCACTACTGGACACTGCGCAGAGCGTTCTCCAGTCGCGGCCCCCAATCTGCGTCTGGATGCCCAGGAATCGGCCGAGGAACTTATCTACGTTCTCCTGCAACAGATACTTCACCAGGGTTTCCTGCAGCTCCGCCTGCCGGACCGGCGAAGGCATCCCGTACCACTCGCCGCGGTAGCTACGCGACCATTCTCCATGGCCGTTCACCTTCACCTCGCCGTAGATGCTCTTGGACTCGATGATCACAAGCCCGTAGGGATGCACTACCAGGTGGTCAATTTGCGCGCGTTCCCCATTATGCTCGATCCGCAGATCGTTGATAATCAAAACGTTTTCGTCGTTCCCGAACTCCCTCCGCAGGTAGAACGCCACGTCCTGCTCCTGCTGGTGGCCCGCCTTCGAACGTTCATCCTGACCGCTCGCTCCGTACTTGTCCTTGAGAATCATCCGACCTCCTGAACTGAATAATTTCGGCATCCCGCCTCAACGAATTGCCCTATGCCGGCCAATACACGCACGTCATCGGGACCAGGGCACGGGTTTCGGAATCCGCTTCATCGTAATGCGCCATCAAGGCGGTTACCAAGCCGTCCAGATCCATCAGCATTAACGGGATCTTCGCCCGGTCGGCCTCGTAGCGCGCCCCCCTGCTGAAGCCGCCCGTGCTCACGTAAAGACGCTTGTCATCGCCATGTCGGCCACCCAGCGGGAAGGAAACGGGGTCCGGTCTCACATCCCAACACAGCCCACCAACAGAAAGTTGGATCGTGAGACTCGACCCCGTCTCTGCGTCTCGTGCATCTGACCCCGTCTCGTGACCCCTGATCCTGCGCCGGGTGATGCGGGCGCGTCTGCACGCGGCCCATACCGGCTTGTCTCCGGAGCGTGCGTTGGAACACCTGACACGCATCCAGCATCACCGCATCCGCATCGCGCAGGGCGATGCGGTCACCGGGGTGTCGGCGATCAACGCCGGCCAGGCCGGGGTGGTCAGCGCACTGGGGTGAAGAAACCGGCCGCCTCGCAGCAACTGTCGCTGTTGTAGTGGAGCGGTTTGAAAGCGCTATTCAGAAAAACAGTTAGTTACGCGATTAGCTGTCGAACCCGGGTGGCCAAGCTCGCACTGGATACCATGGTGCTCGCCCGCAAAAAGCAGATTCAGCCACCCGGCCGGTGCGCCGAACCCCCCGAGCAGATCCTCAGCATCCGCCACGACTACAGCGGGCAGGACCTCCTCGGAAGGGCCGCGGACTGGAACGCTGTGGTACTTCCCCGTCACCTGCGCTACAAGCTTGGAGGCTGCGCCTTCATCCACGGCAATAAAGCCATCGCCTTCTACTTTGCGCTTTACAGCACCGTGCGGCGGGCGTGATGCAGGAGCCGTGTGGGCATCTCGTACTCGAGCTCCCAGACGATGCTCATCGGCTTGCTGCCCTCATGGCGCTGGTAGCGAACCGGGCCACAGAAGGTGAACGGCTCGCTCAGGCCGGTCGCATCACGCTTGGCCCGCCGAACGAACAGCATGGGGGTGTAGCCAAGCTCTTCATGATGGATGTAGCGCTGACCGGTGTGCGAGGTGGGAGAGGTGCCGGACTGAGACTGCCAATGGAACCGCCGCTCGTTGAGGGCGTAGTCCTCGTACATGGTGGTGGGGGAGAACTCCTGCTCGGATTTCTCCAGGGTGACGAACAATGCATCGACCCGGCGCTCGGGCACATGACGAACCCCTTCCTGCTGGGTAATCGGCTTCTCCAGGCTCCCTAGCCCCAGCGCCAGCAGGATCTGCTCGCGGGTGTAGGACGCGTGCAGTTCCAGCGGCCCAGTCTGCTCCGGGAAAGTGATGCCGCTGCCCGGTATCATCCGCTCTCGCCGCCAGGCGAGTACTTCCTGGAGATCGCGATAAAGCGGGCGGTGTTCGCGAACGAAGCCGTCCACCGCGGAGAGATCGCCACTCCCTGGCCGTGTCTTACCCCACAGCATGCTGTGGAGAAGAGTCAGCCGGAGCCTATCCTCTTCAGCAAGCTGATCCATGTTCGCGGCCGGCTGCGCCAGACGAGTCTGCAGGGTTTCCAGCAACTGCCGGTCGTCGCATCGGACCAAGCGCTGCAGCCCCCGTTTGAGGCTGCTGGCATAGGGCCCCAGCGCTTCGGCCGACTCGCCTCCACAGTCCGCGCGCAGCCGCGACGGCAAGTCTTTGCGCAGCAGATCCTCCGCATCGTCCATATGCAGGCAGTCGAGCATTTCGGGCAGGCTGACGGCATCGATGTCCTGC
>PUNU01000211.1 GCA_003551865.1 Syntrophomonadaceae bacterium | reverse complement strand
TTGACCCCGGTGTAATCGAAGAACCCGGTTTTGAACCTCCGCCGCCTCCCGTTCCGGTGCGGGCACCCTCAGTTGGGACAGCGTCTCAAAAAGAGCAGCAGATGGTCAGCCTGATTAATGAGGCCAGAAGAAATGCCGGGCTACCGGCTCTGCAGATATGCAGCCAACTGACCACGGCTGCCCGGGCAAAAAGCAGAGATATGGTCAACAATAACTACTTTAGCCATAACTCGCCGACATATGGAAGCTTCACCAACCTGCTGCGCAATTACGGCATCAGGTACAGGGCGGCTGCAGAAAATCTGGCCATGAATTCAAGTGGTAGTGTGAGCGCCGCCCACAATAACTTAATGACTTCACCCGGACATCGATCCAATATTTTGGGTCCGCGTTTTAGCCGTGTGGGGGTTGGCATCCACGTGAGAAGCGACGGTAGACATTATTACACTCAGCTTTTTGTAGGGCAATAACTGAATAACATTCTTTTTTGACGGGAACTATTGACTTTGATTGTAGAGGAGGCGTGTCATGAAACGATTCGATCTTTTGGTATTGGGAGGAGGAACAGCCGGAATGAACCTTGTCCACCCGGCAGCTGCCAGGGGATGGAAAACGGCCGTTGCCGAGTCTGTCCATCTTGGCGGAACCTGTATCAATGTCGGCTGCATTCCCTCCAAAACGCTTATCAGCTCGGCCAGGGTAATGAAGACAATTCAAAATGCCCACAAGTACGGGGTTATTGCTGAGGAGCCGCAGGCCGACTGGCCGGCGATGGTAGATCGTAAAGATAAGCTGGTGGAGAGAATCCGCAGTCGCAGCTATAAAACCGTCAATAGAAATGACAATATCATTCTTTACGAGGGGGAGGCATCATTTACCGGTCCCGGAATAGTGGAAATTAACGGTGATTCTGTGACGGCTGAGAAAATTATTATTGCAACGGGGGCGCGGGCTGCTGTGCCCCCGGTACAGGGTCTGAGTGACATCGATTATTTAACTTCCACTACAGCCATGGAAATGAAACAATTACCTGAAAGCCTGCTGATCCTGGGCGGCGGTATTATTGCCCTGGAGTTTTCCCAGCTTTTTACCCGCCTGGGGGTGGATGTTACTATAATGCAGCGTGGTGATTACCTGGCTTCGCCCCTGGAGCCGGAAATATCAGAAGAAATCCGCAGGATTCTGGAAGAGGAAGGCGTATCGGTAAAAACCGGCACCAATATCAGCGCTATCGGCAGGGAAGGAAGTTCCGTTTATGTCGTTGATGAAACCGACAGCGGCCAGAAGAGCTATACCGCCGAACAAATCCTCGTGGCCGCAGGCAGGAAGCCCAACAGCGACCGGCTCAACCTGGAAAAGACCGGGGTGGAGGTAGACGAAAGAGGCTATATCATTGTGGACGAAGATTTCAAAACCGGGGCGGAAGGCATATGGGCTATCGGTGATGTGATCGGCGGGATGATGTTTACCCATAAGGCCTGGCACGATGCATTTTTAGTTTCCCGCTTTTTGCTCCATGGCAGGCCGATAGACGCAAAAGAGAGGTTAATTCCCTATGCCATATTTACTGAGCCGGAAATAGCCGGCGTTGGCCCGGGCGAGGCGGCGGCTGTAGAGGCTGGCTATAAAGTAAAGGTTCAGCGTTTTCCTTTTGCTTTCCAGGGCCGGGCAAGAGCGATGGAAAAGCTGGACGGTTTTGTCAAGATGGTTGTTGATAAAGACAGCAGGAAGATAATCGGAACCCATATCATAGGCCCGAATGCGGGCGAGTTAATCCACGAGTTGATATCGGCCATGCGCTTTGGAGCTGCTACTCAAGATATCCAGGAAATGATGCATGTTCATCCCACCCTTTCAGAGGCGATTAACAACACCGCCTGGTCGGAATAAACGAAACATTGGGGACGGTTCTTTTTGTTTCAAAAAGAACCGTCCCCAACATTTCCACGAACCGGGAGAATGTAAGTGGTATCATCAAAAGTACTGAACTTTAGGGGGCATAGGTTTTGTTTTCAGCAAAAGCTTCACTAAACATACTGATTCCGGCATGCCTGGCGGTGGCACTGCTTCTCTTTCCGTCAGGTGTCTGCGCACAAGACAACGAATTGTTTGAAGAAGAAATTTATGATCAAGAAGTCATCGAGGGCGATATTTACCGGGAAGAGTATTTAGAGGAAGAAAATTACTACCGCGGCCTGGTCCTTGAAGTAGAAGAAACCGAAGAGGCTCACCAAGAATACTTTACAGTTATTGAACAGGAACTCAAAGTTCGCCTAACCAGCGGACCCTATCAAGATGAAGTAATCACTATTTACAATACTTTTTTCGAGGGAGATCCGGTTTATGATTTTTTAATTGAAGAAGGACAGGAAGTAATTGTGGTAACTCTTGGCGAAGAAGGATCTTTCGAACAGGCATATGTTCAGGATCTGGCCAGGGATCGCGGAGTTTACTATCTTTTAGGCGTATTTGTTCTTGGTCTCCTGGTGGTTGGCAGGATGAAAGGAGTTAAGACAATAATCACCCTGGCGGTTACCATCCTGCTAATATTCCAGGTACTTTTGCCCCTCCTGCTTTTGGGTTACAGCCCGATTTTTTTGGCCGTTGGCACGGCCGGTTTGGCAATAACTTCTACTCTTTTTATTATCGGAGGATTGAATTTAAAATCGCTGGTGGCAATTTTGGGGACTTTCGGCGGAGTCATTTTAGCCGGAATAATGGCTTTCTGGGCGGGGAGTATGGCCCGTCTTACCGGTTTTGGCACTCATGAAGCACAAATGCTCTACTTCATGGATCACACTATCGACTTTCGAGGCCTTTTGTTTGCCGGGATCATTATCGGTTCTCTCGGTGCAATAACGGATATTGGCATGTCCGTAGCTTCGGCGGCGACGGAAATAAAGCAGGCCAGGCCCGAGGTTAGCTTTAAAGAGCTGTTCGGGGGGGCTTTGAATGTCGGCCGCGATATAATGGGCACGATGGCCAATACTCTGATCCTGGCTTATGTCGGAGCGGCTACGCCGATGCTGCTTTTGGTAATGGGTTACCAGATTGACTGGCTCAAGATGATCAACATGGATTTGATTGCTACTGAATTTGTGCGCGGCGTCGCCGGCAGTATCGGTTTGATCGCGGCAGTTCCCCTTACAGCTGTCCTTGCCGCTTACTTTCTCACCGGGCGCAGATAACGAAACATTGGGGAAACATTGGGGACGGTTCTTTTTGTTTCAAGTAACTTTAAGTAACTTTGATAAAACTTTAGATAACATATTTGAGGGAATACTTTTCGCTGGGACGTTTTTTGAAACAAAAAGAACCGTCCCCAATGTTTCAAAAAGAACCGTCCCCAATGTTTCAATCAGAGTGCTATTCGTGCTTTACTGCCCTTAAGCCTGGCATAGGCAAGCAAAGCCAGGCTATGGAGGGGATTGAGGGGTACGAGTTTTAAGGGGTTTACTTTCATCAACCTGGTCAAAGCGTGAACCGTAGAGGCAAGATCGTTGCAGTATGGCGACAGATATATTTTTGACCGGTAATTATTTTTCTGGAAATAGGAGGCGGTATCTTCGATTGCACATTTTCCGGCCACAAAAACAGGGCCGGAAATTTTATTTAGATCTTCAACATGGAAACCTTTTCCCATAATTATGTTAAATCCGCCCCTGCCCCTGTGGTCAAGATAAAGGTACTGCAATACGGCCTCGGTGTTTAAGCGGCAGCCTTCCGGACAGCACTTTTCTTTCCCGCGCAGGATCTTAACATCAGGCGGCCTTTCGGGAAGAAGTGTGTAGGGGTATTTTTTGGTAAACTTGTCTATGTCACCAACCAGGTAGATAGAGTTTAAGTTGGTGGGGTCGCCGTAAATTTCCCCGGCCAGTTTGAGGTGCGGCACCTCATCCGCACTGTAGCCCAGGATCCGGGCGCCCACGGTGTCCACCGCTG
>PUNU01000282.1 GCA_003551865.1 Syntrophomonadaceae bacterium | reverse complement strand
TCCACTCCGGAAATAAAAACATGTTCCAGTTCGGGGTTGATGCTCAATATGTCTCCCCGGCAGATGATCAAATCGGCGTCTTTGCCTTTTGCCAGGCTGCCCACCCGATCGGCTATACCGGTAATTTCGGCGGCACTAATGGTAATAGCCTTTAATGCTTCGTAGCGAGGCAGGCCTGCTTTTACAGCCATGGCGGCGCAGATAGGCAGGGCATAAATGGGAATAACCGGGTGATCGGTCATGATTGCAAATTTGACGCCTTCTTCATATAGTACTTTGGGCGTTTCAAAAGAGGCTTCCCTTAACTCTATTTTAGTCCTGGCGCTCATGGTCGGTCCGATGATTACGGGTATATCATACTCTTTCAGAATCCCAGCAATTTTGTGGCCCTCGGTGCAGTGCTCAATGGATATGTTTAAATTAAATTCCCGGGCGACCCTGATCGCGGTTAAAATATCGTCAGCCCGGTGGGCGTGGGCCCTGATTGGAATTTCTTTTTTGAGCACCTTAACCAGCACATCTTTTTGAAAGTCCCTCTGCGGGGGCTCTTTACCGTTGCCACTGGAGCTGTTTTTTTCTGCGGAAGCCAGTTTGTCGCGGTATTCGCCGGCCTCAAAAAATGCTTTCCTGAAAAGGGCGGCGGTTGCCATCCGGGTGGAGGGTGTTTTATTCTGACCGCTGTAGACCCTTTTGGGGTTTTCGCCGAAAGCGGCTTTCAGGCCGACCGGTTCCTTGATAATCATGTCGTCAATTATGGTTCCCCAGGTTTTCATGGCCAGGGACTGACCACCCAGGACGTTGCCGCTTCCCGGCCCGGTTACTATGGAGGTAATACCGTTTAAGCGGGCATCTTTAATCCCTTCGTCGTAAGGGTTGATCCCGTCTAAAGCGCGAAGTTCCGGGGAAATTGGCCCGGTCAGTTCATTTGTATCGTCACCTTCATTCATACTGCCTTCTTCAAAAATTCCCAGGTGAGTATGGGCATCAATCATGCCCGGCATGACCGTCTTCCCGGTGGCATCTATAACTTCCGCATCCGATGGATAATCGAGGTTCGGCCCGATTTCTTTTATAAGCCCGTTTTCGATAAGCACATCCGCAGCTTTTTGTTGCTTGTTGTCGGTCATGGTTAATACATTGCCGTTTTTTATTATGAGCATCGAGTTCCTCCTTCTTTTTTTTGCCCCCTGCCGGCGCCGGGTTAATATAACTGAAGAGCGCCCGGTAATCACAGCCGGGGGATAGCTTTCCTTCTTACTTATTATAAACTATCACCAGGCTTAGATCATTACAAGAAGGAAGTTCGGCTGCAACGCCGCAATAGTTCTCTTTCTACTGCTGACCCCTTAGTAATTACTCAGGTCTAACCCGCTGTGCCATAGGGGACGGTTCCATCGTTTTCCCTTCGGCCTTCGCTGTGCTCAGGAACGCTCGAACCGTCCCCATGGCAACGCTTTTCACTCAACAAGGACAATAGACTGAGTAGTTACACCCCTTATTGTTTTAAGTTTACACTACCGGCGGGGCGGGCCGGGTAAAAGCAGGACAATAGAGCCCGAATAATGAGAGTTGTTGAAGCCCGTCTTGCCAGTGAGGATTAATACTGTTAACAGCCGTCCCTAATACAGTATAATAGCAGAAAGCCTATATTTTTCACAGCAGTTGCTTTCTTTGGCGGAAAAACTTGGGGAGGTTATTCGATGGCCGTTTTTAAAAGCAGTAAAGAAGGGGCACTTGAACTGGACAGGCAGGATCCCCTGGCAATGTACCGCGAACGCTTTTACATTCTACCGGGAAAGATCTATATGGACGGCAATTCCCTGGGGTTGATGCCGAAAACAGGGGAGAAGTTTCTGCAGAGGGTACTTGAGCAGTGGCGCAGCCTGGGGATAGACGGTTGGCTGGACGCAGAAAACCCCTGGTTTTACTATGGTGAAAAACTGGGCGGCATGCAGGCACCCCTGGTTGGGGCGGAGCCCGATGAAGTGGTTGTGACCGGTTCCACCACCGTTAACCTGCACAACCTGGTGGGCACATTTTATCGGCCCGCAGGTAAAAAAACAAAAATCCTTGCTGATGAACTTAACTTTCCCTCGGATATTTATGCTTTGAAAAGCCAGGTTGAAAGCAAAGGGCTTGACCCTGAAAAGCACCTGGTCCTGGTAAAAAGCAGGGACGGCCGGATAATTGAAGAAGAAGATATCATAGCGGCCATGGATGAGGATATAGCCTTGATTCTTCTTCCTTCCGTGTATTACCGAAGCGGCCAGCTTTTAGACATGGATCTGCTCTCGAGGGAAGCCGGGGAAAAATCTATTCCCATCGGATTTGACTGCAGCCATTCCATAGGAGCTGTTCCACACCGGCTTAGCAGTTGGGGGGTCGATTTTGCGGTCTGGTGCAATTACAAATACATGAACGGCGGCCCCGGGGCCACGGCCGGTCTCTATGTGAACCGGAAGCATTTTGGAAAAGTATCCTCCCTGGCCGGCTGGTGGGGCTGTGACAAGGAGAAGCAGTTTGACATGGATCTAAAATTTGAAAAAGCGGAGGGGGCGGGAGGTTGGCAGATCGGCACTCCTCCTCTTTTGAGCACCGCCCCCCTGGAAGGTTCCCTGCAGATATTTGCCGAAGCGGGCATTGAAAAGATCCGGGAAAAATCTTTAAAGCTAACCGATTATTTTGTTTTTCTCCTGGAAGAGGAAGGGCTTACCGGTCCACCCTATAATTACCGGGTAGGGACACCCCGGGAGGCAAGGCGCAGGGGCGGCCATTTGGCGGTGGAGCATAAAAATGCTGCCAGTATCACCAAGGCCTTGAAGGAAAGGGAGGTTATCCCCGATTTCCGGCCCCCCGGGATTATTCGCTTTGCGCCGGCAGCTCTCTACAGCACTTTCGACGAGGTGCGGCAGGTAGTTTGTCACTTAAAAGAGATTATTGACGAGAAAGAGCATGACAGGCACGAAAACATCAGGAATACAATTGCTTAATTAAAAGAATAAGCAGTATAAATAGTAAGCGGGTTTGTTAAGCATGTCGTAATCCTTTCCGCAGCGAGTCCGCCCATATTGCAGAATCACTTCATCGTTAAGGCGGCTTCAGGCGCCCACATTGTTTATCAGCAGGGCTTGAAAAAATATGCCTTCAGCCCGGCAGGCTGCTTAATTGACCGGCAGAAAGGAACAATAAGTGACACCATGGAAATGCCGCAAAGGATTACTGAACTGCTGGAAAGTGAAAAACGCTGTGTTTTGGCCACCTCCCACCGAAATAAACCTCACCTTTCGCTGATGCTTTTTACCCGGCCTGCCGGCAGTAAAATGGTAATACTAAGCAGCAGGGACGAAACAACAAAGGTAAAAAACATTAAAAACAACCCGGAAGTGGCCCTTTTGCTCTATAAGACCGGAGCCGGTGGTGGAGGCCCCCTCAGCTGTACATTGCACGGGACTGCAGAAATACTGGACAGGGCTGAGGACCACCACTTCAGGGAGGCCCATTACAGCAAGCACGAGTCGATGGGCAATTTCATCCTTGGTGAAAACATCTCGATCATTGCCGTAAAAATTAAGCATGCGGTTATGGCTGATATTAAAGGCGGCGTGCAAACCTGGTCGTTAGAGGAAAAAACCGACAGTGAGGATATATTTTAATATAGGTATATTTGAATGTATGCTATAATTAGTTAGCTGCAGGGTAATTTTTTATCCGCAGAATCATATTTATATTGGGCCTGGCTGTAAAAATTCAGCCAGAAAGATGCCTGAGATAAAATGCCGGAGGAATACAATATTTAAAAAGGAGGCTTTATGGATGGATAATAGGAACTACTTGTTTATGAAAATTTTTGTGGCGGCAACTTACCTGGTTATGGTAATCGTTAATGGGCTTGCCAACGCCATTCCTATTAACGGGGTAACCACCGGCCAGGTATCGGATTCATA
>PUNU01000020.1 GCA_003551865.1 Syntrophomonadaceae bacterium | reverse complement strand
CAGCCATGTTGCCATGCAGAAAAAGATGGACCCTCCACCATCACGGTTCCCATACCGGATCATTCGGCAGTCGGGTATTTCTCGTTCCGAGTTCGAATAGGCGGGTATCCCCACCCCGTTAACGCTGGACAAGCAGGAGGCCTACGCGGACGCGGACTTCGTGATCATGGCCACGCCGACGGACTACGACCCGCAGACCAACTACTTCAACACCGCCACGGTGGAGTCGGTCATCCGCGATGTGCTGGCGATCAATCCGCATGCGGTGATGGTCATCAAGTCCACCGTGCCGGTCGGCTACACGCGCGAGATCAAGGCGCAGCTGGAGACCGACAACATCCTGTTCTCGCCGGAGTTCCTGCGCGAGGGGCGGGCGCTGTACGACAACCTGCACCCCTCCCGGATCATCGTCGGCGAGCAGTCCGACCGCGCCGAGACCTTCGCCGGTCTGCTGGCCGAGGGGGCGATGGATGACGACATCCCCATCCTGTTCACCAACTCCACCGAGGCCGAGGCGATCAAGCTGTTCGCCAATACCTACCTGGCCATGCGCGTCGCCTATTTCAACGAGCTGGACAGCTACGCCGAGATCCACGGTCTGGACACGCGCCAGATCATCGACGGCGTCTGCCTGGATCCGCGCATCGGTAGCCACTACAACAACCCGTCGTTTGGCTACGGGGGCTACTGTCTCCCGAAGGACACCAAGCAGCTGCTGGCCAACTACGACGAGATCCCGAACAACATCATCGGCGCCATCGTCGATGCCAACCGCACTCGCAAGGACTTCGTGGCCGACGCCGTCATCCGGCGCAACCCCAAGGTCGTCGGGATCTACCGGCTGGTGATGAAGAGCGGCTCCGACAACTTCCGCGCCTCCGCCATCCAGGGCGTGATGAAGCGCATCAAGGCCAAGGGCATCGAGGTCGTCGTCTACGAACCCGAGCTGCCCGACGACGAGTTCTACCGCTCCCGCGTCATCCGCGACTTGGAAGAGTTCAAGCGCGTCGCCGACGTCATCGTCGCCAACCGCATCACCGACGACATCCGCGACCAGACCGACAAGATCTACACCCGCGACCTCTTCAACAACGACTGACCCAGCCCGGTTCGCTGTCCCCTTGTAGGACGGGCTCGCCCGCGAAGCCCCCGCCAAAGCCAGCGCTGGTCCCCCTTCGCGAGCAGGCCCGCTCCCACAAGGCTCTTCTCCGTGGTCATGCAGCTACGGACCGACGGTGCCTTCGGGTGGGTCATCTCGGCGGCTGCGGCTTGATGCCTCTGATCGTCACCGGCTGGCCGGTTGCGGGTGTCATTTGGTGGCGCGCGTGTAAAAGGGCGGCGCCTAACCTTGCAAAAAGCCCTGGTTTCCGGTCCAATCGCGACGCCCTGGGGTTGAACCCTTAAGGCACTTCGATCCCGCATTATGGCAACGCCCGAGCGCCTTCCTGGCAAGTGGTTCGGGGCCGCCATCACTGCCGGTATCGACCTGGCCGAACGCCTCGGGCCGAACCGAGGCCCCCTGCACATTGCGTTTGAATACAGGAACTGACTCATGAACGATCCCGCCGGTCCGCAATCCCGTCCGTACGACGACGAAATCAGCCTGTACGAGCTGTGGGATGTGCTGATGCGCCGTTTGCCGGTCCTGCTGGGTGTCGCGGTACTCACGGTCGTTCTGGGTGTCGTGTATGCCTTGATGCAGCCGGTGGAGTACGAATACCGCTCGGGTGTGGATCTCCCGAGGATCTATTCCGAGGGGCTGATAAGCGTAGTTTCACAGGACATGGCGATCGCTCGGCTCGAGGATGTGCTGATCCCGCAGCAGCGAGATGAGCTCTTCGGTGACGAGGAGCGGGGGCCTCGCGTTCGCGTGAGTGGTCACGGTTCCGACTACAGCCTGATCCTGGAGTCGACCAGTACACGCGATACGGCTGAACGTGTGTCCGATCTCCACGAGCGCGTGATCGTGGCTCTGGCCGAGTGGCTAGCGCCACGGTTTGATCAAAGCCTGGCCAGCAGTCTGAGGCCCCTGCACAACCGTATTGCAGTGCTGGATGAGCAAATCGAATTGCTGCAGGGGGACCTCAATACACTTTACGAGCGTTTGGGCGAGGGCGATGACATCGCCGGCTTGATCGTGGCCCAGCAGATTGGCGATATCCGCCGAGAGCTGTCCAGGCTACGTTCGGCTCGCACCGATGCGGCATCCAGTGCCGAAACGGTTGAAGCAATGAGTCGCGACACCGAACAAACCTTCCTTGCCGGGGAGTCGGACGATCCGGCCGGCGCGGGCCGGTCGCTCATCGTCGCGCTGTCCGTGGTGCTTGGGGGCATGCTCGGATTGTTTGCGGCGTTCTTCTGGGAGTTTGTCAGCAACGCCCGAAGTCGTCGCCCCGAACAAGGCTAGCTACGGACCCAGGTAGCGTTCCCCGCCGAAGCTTCTGGAGGGGAGGGCTTCTTCAAAGCATGGTCATGTTTGCGCGCGGGCCCGACCGGACCCGCGCGTTCCGTTGCCATGCGACCGGTCGATATGCTCTACTTTCGGCCTTCGTTCACCCCGTGAACGCACAGTCAGCAGCTTCCCCCAGGGCGGACCCGCGAAAATCCGGGTGCACCGTCCCGGCGGTAGCGTGCCCAAACGCTGCTCATGATCCGGATAACCTATTGATTGAAGACGACCTTCATCTGGAAGTACTCCGCCTGCTGGAGCGCGAGCCGGACATGAGCCAGCGCCAGCTCGCGCGGGCGCTGGGCCTGTCAGTGGGCAAGACGCACTACGCGCTCAGGGCCGTCCTCGACCGCGGCTGGGTCAAGGCGCAGAACTTCCGCCGCTCGGATAACCGCTCCGCCTACCTGTACAAGCTCACGCCGAACGGCTTGCAGGAAAAGGCCCGCCTGGCGTACGGCCTGCTCCAGCGCAAACGCGCCGAGCACGAAACCCTGATGACCGAAATCGAACAACTCCGCGCCGAGGTGCATAACGCCAAACCCGCGGATGAGCCACCCACCCCGTAGGAGCCGTCTTGGCGGCGAAGCCCCCGCCAGAGCAGGCCGCGAGCCCCGGGCCACCCCACATACCAACGACCCGTCCGGCACACCCTCCCGGTCACCCCGGCCGTAGCGTAGCGAAGACCCGGGATCTCCACCGGTGGGATTGCCTGGACGCGGGAGATCCCGGATAACCGCTCCGCGGTTTCCGGGATGACGGAGGGGCAGGGCGGTATCCAGGATGGCGGGCCTCGGACGCTGCGGTTTCCGGGGTGCCAAAGAACACACCCCGTCACCCGGCGCAGCGCTACCCCATCCCGTCATCCCGGCCGTAGCGAAGCGAAGAGCCGGGATCTCCACCGGTGGGGCCGCCCGGACGCACGAGATCCCGGATAACCGCTCCGCGGTTTCCGGGATGACGGAGGAGCGGCCCGTCCGCGCACAACCCATCAATCAACAAACACCAACACAAAGAACAGAATGAAAGTACTCATAACCGGCTCGGCCGGATTTATCGGCAGCGCCCTCAGCCTGCGCCTGCTGGAACGCGGCGACCAGGTGATCGGCGTCGACAATCTGAACGACTACTACGACGTCTCGCTGAAAGAGGCGCGCCTGGCGCGCACCCAGGACCACCCGAACTTCACCGAAGTGCGCGAGGACATCGCCGATCGCGCCGCGATGGAACGGGTGTTCCGCGAGCACCGCCCGGAGCGGGTGGTGAACCTGGCGGCCCAGGCCGGCGTGCGCTATTCGCTGGAGAACTCGGCGGCCTACGTCGACACCAACCTGGTCGGTTTTGGCAACATCCTGGAAGGCTGCCGGCACAACGGCGTCGAGCACCTGGTCTATGCCAGCTCCAGCTCGGTCTACGGCGCCAACACCACCATGCCGTTCTCGGTGCACGACAACGTCGATCACCCGCTGAGCCTGTACGCCGCCAGCAAGAAGGCCAACGAGCTGATGGCGCAT
>PUNU01000263.1 GCA_003551865.1 Syntrophomonadaceae bacterium | reverse complement strand
TGACCAGAAACGAGCCGGCCCGGCGCCCGCTGACAGAAAAATCTACGGCCGTGCGCACCCTGCGCCCGGAATAAAAACCAAGAACGAATACAATGAGCATGGCCGCGACCATGCCCACCGCATGAAGGGAGTTTAATTCCATCTCAAACTATATCCTTTTGCATATGACCTGGTGCCCTGTCACTTAAGCTTGTTCTATTTTTAATTCACAGCTTTTGCAAGCAGGCGCTCACGGATCGCTCGCCCGGAATTGTCACGGCTCTCTTTATGTTCGCTTCCGGCTTGCAGCATCTCCTCTAGATAGAGAGCTAGGGTAATAGTAAATACCGTAAAAGTGCCGGATGTTTGACCGGCGGATAAAGGCTATTTTTCTTTTTCCGCCCACCGCAGTTTTTCCCGCAGCTGCTCTTCAGTGATCATTCCCATCTCGACGGCTTTTTGAAGCATGGCCTTGCTTTTTTCAATTACCAGTTCGCTGAGGGGCAGCTCGTAAGGACACCGCGCTTCACAGGTGCCGCACCGGTCACAGGTCAGCCCTCCGGTAAAAGCATCGATATGGCTTTGCTCCATCTTATCCCAGCCGACCCGCTTGTAGAGCAGGTCCGCGCGGACGATAAAGGAAGGTTTGATATCATTGGGACAGGGCAGGCAGTATTCACAGCGGCGGCAGAAATTAGTGCCCAGCTCCCGCCGGTCCGCTTCGAGCCCGGCCAGTTCCTCAGGGCTCAAAGGAGCCCTCATGGCCTGCAGGTTATCTTCCACCTCTTCAATCCTGCACATGCCTGGTATGGGGATCACGCCGGGGTGCTGCAGGATCCACTTGATCGCCGCCCGGTTAGTGGTAAAAACACCGCCCGCCACCGGCTTCATGGCGATGATGCCGACATCTTTTTGCCGGGCCCGGGGAAACAGTTTTTCCAGGGGCTCGTGTTCAATGTAGTTGAAAGGCACCTGCACCGTTTCAAAGAGGTCCGTATCAAGGGCCTTCAGCATCACCTCTGGGCGGTGCGAGGTAATGCCGATGTGGCGCAGGCGCCCCTTCCGGCGCTGTTCTTCAATATAGTCCAGCGGGCCGCCCTTTTGCAAAATCTCCTTAAGCTCTTCCTCCGTATTGACCATGTGGAACTGGAATAGATCGATATAACTTCGCTTTAAATTGGCGCAGCTGGTCTCGAAATCTTCTTCCAGCTGTCCCATATTTTCATAAAAAGACTTGGTCGCTACGATTGCCTTATCTTCCAGATCGCCGAGGGCCCGACCCAGGTCGGCTTCGCTGGTAGAGTAGCCCCTGGCGGTATCAAAAAAATTGATTCCCCGCCTTTGGGCATGGCGAACCACCTTTACAGCACTCTCGCGATCGACCGACTGGATCGGCAGAGCACCGAAGCCAATCCTGCTCACCATCAAACCGGTTTTGCCAAGGCGGACTTTCTCCATTAGTTATAATAGCCTCCTGTCTTGCCGGGTTTTAAGGGCTGCTGTTTCAGGCCGGAGCACCGGAGGTTAAGCAATTTTCCTCCTGCTTAAAAAACCTTTACGCAGTTTAATCAGACGTTGTTCATATTTTACTCTTCTTCTCCGCTTTAGGAAAGTCCTTTTGCGACAATAAATTAAACCCACCGCTTTAAGGCAATAAAAAAACGGCGGGTTGATTATAGACATCCTCCCACCGCTTTACATATCCAGGAATCAAACGTTTATTTTACTTGCCTTCTTTGACCTTGATGGTCTTTCTTTTCTGTTCTTCCACCTTCGGCATTTCTATCCGCAGCACACCGTTTTTGAAGCTTGCCTCGACGCTGTCCGCTTTGATCGGTATCGGCAGGTTAAAGCTGCGGTAGAACTTGCCTCCGATTCTTTCCTGCCAGAGCATTTCACCTTCGGGCTCCACTTTTATTTCACCCGAAATGGTCAGGGTATCGTTATTGGCACTTACCTCGATGTCCTCAAGCTCAACACCGGGCAGGTTTGCCAGGGCTACCAATGCATTTTCGGTGTTCAGCAGATCCACGGGTGGGAAAGCACCCTGGCCGCCAAAAGGCAGGTTTCTAAAGAAAGCATCGGCAAAAACTTCATCGATTCCCGACCGGATACGATCCATCTCAGTTCCTCTACCTACATTCCTTCTTACCAGATCTCTCATTGCAATCCCTCCCTTTCTTTATGGTTATTGCTTATCGCTATTTCTTTTAGCACTCTCTCTTACCGAGTGCTAATTATATTATGCAAAGTGAACCTTGGGCGATCAAGCTTTATCTCAGGCTTATAATGATTATTATAAATTGATTACAGCAATTAAAGACAAATATATGCTTGATGCAAATAATATCTTTTATTTTTAACGTCTTGCTCTTAAATGCTCTTTACAGCACCACCCGGGACAAACAGAAAGCCGTGCCTGCAGGCACGGCTTCTATTTGGCTGCTGGAGCGGGTGATGGGAATCGAACCCACGCAACTAGCTTGGAAGGCTAGGGCTCTACCACTGAGCTACACCCGCACAGGGGATTGATAAGGTGACGGGAACCGCTGTTTGCTTTTTGCTTAAGCTTTTCCCTTTATCTGTTCCGTACAATAATATAACTGTTTCAAACAAATAATGCAAGGGTTTTTAGCAGGAAGAGCAGGCATATTCGTCGAAAAATAGTGACAATAAATTTTTAAATTTAGGGGGAGGTCAATGATGTCAAAGAGACGGCACCGGCTTGTTTTGCTTGTAGTATTTGCGCTTCTCGCTTTTGCGGGGGGCTATATTTATGCGGTGGCCCACGGAGGATTGCCTAAAACCAGCGGCACAGTCGAAGCGGACGTAGGAGCCTCCGTGGAAATATACCGCGACAAATTTGGCACACCGCACATTATAGCGGCGTCAACGGAAGACCTCTTTTTTGCCCACGGTTATGCCCAGGCCCAGGACCGGCTGTGGCAGATGGATATGAGCCGCCGCGGCGTGGGAGGAAAACTGTCGGAAATACTGGGTGAGGAGTTTGTCGATACCGATCTTTTCACCCTTACCGTGGGCTTCTACCGGGCGGCGGAAAAAAATTACCACCTGCTTGAAGCAGGGGAACTGTCCATGCTCGAAGCTTACGCCGACGGAGTAAATACCTACATCGAAAAGAACCGGGGCGACCTGCCCCCCGAGTTCGCCCTCCTCGGCTACAGCCCGGAACCGTGGCACCCGCTCGACAGCCTGGCTATCGCCGTCTACATGTCCTGGTACCTCGGAGGAAACATGGACAGCGAGCTGTTTCACCTGGCTCTGCTCGAACAGGTCGGCGCGGAATTGGCCCTGGAAATTTTTCCGCATTATCCCGAATACGGGCCGATAATTACGCATTCCGGGGTGGATAATAACACCTCTTCATTAACTTTAGAAAACAATAATGTCGACGCCTTGATCGAGCTGTCAAGGCTGGCCGAGCTAAACGGGAAGGCCCGCTTTGTCCAGGGCATAGGGTCCAACAACTGGGTAATCAGCGGAGATTTGACCCCGGGAGAAGGGGCGCTTCTGGCCAACGATATGCACCTGGGCATGAGCCAGCCCTCCATCTGGCATACCGCACACCTGATCATCGAAGATGAACTCAATGTTACCGGGGCAATGTTCCCGGGTATACCGGGCATCATTGCCGGATTTAATGAATACCTTGCCTGGGGGCTGACCAACGTCGGGCCCGACGTGCAGGACCTTTACAGACTGGTCATCAACCCGGAAAACCCGCATCAGTACCTCTACATGGACGAGTGGGTAGACGGAGAAGTCGTCGTGGAAGAGTTTATGGTAAAAGGAGAGGATGAACCACGGGAAGTCGAAGTGATGATCACCCGCTTCGGCCCAGTAATCAGCGATGTAGTCGAAGATCTGGATATCCCCCTCAGCCTGCGGTGGACTGCCCTGGAAGGGACCCGGGAATTCAAAGCGGTCATGGGCCTGATGGAATCTCGCAGCTGGGAAGAGTTTACCTCCGCCCTGGAATATTTCATGTCACCGGCCCAAAACTTTGTTTATGCC
>PUNU01000098.1 GCA_003551865.1 Syntrophomonadaceae bacterium | reverse complement strand
TGAACGCAGGCAATCGATCTGGTAGCGTACTGTGCCCGCACCTGAGCCCTGAACAACCACGGCAAACTCGGCATCCTCCATGCCTACAGTTTCAAAAAGGCCGTAAGAGCGGCCGCTTATACCCTCGAATTCTTTTGCTACATTTTCGATAACCTGCGTTGAGTTTCTCATTGCTTCTTCCTGCTGACGCTTAAATTCAAAGAAATAACCGTAAAGCCCGTCAAAAGGCCCCACGCAGACGGGATTATCTTTGTCAAGCATTGTATACGGCCTGCTTCCTTCTCCAATGAAGTTTTTCACTTTATCGTCCTCGATCAAGTCTACGCGGTCTACAGCGTGGGAGATGATAAAGCCGTCAAGCATGACCATCACCGGGAGATAAACATCGGGGTGTTCGGAAATCCGCACCGCCTGGATTATGTTATCGTAAGCTTCCTGGGCATTTTCAGAAAACAGCTGGATCCAGCCCGAATCACGGGCCCCCATGCTGTCACTGTGATCGCAGTGAATATTAATAGGAGCGGACAGGGCCCTGTTCACGTTGGGCATTACTATAGGAAGCCTTAGTCCGGAAGCGATATAGAGCAGCTCCCACATCAAGGCCAAACCCTGGGAGCAGGTGGCAGTCATTACGCGGGCTCCGCTGGCCGCGGCACCGATGCAGGCGCTCATGGCACTGTGCTCACTTTCCACGTTGACCAGCTCCGTGTTAACCCGGCCGTTTGCGGCCATGGCGGAGAAAGTTTGCACTATATCCGTTTGGGGGGTGATAGGGTAAGCAGCGACGACATCGGGATTGATCTGCCGCATTGCTTCAGCCACGGCATCATTGCCCACAACGGCCACGGTTTTACTTTCCAATAAGGCCATTATTGTTTTCCTCCTTTCAAAGTGAGGCTTATTTTTTGGATCAAATTTACTCTTCTCCTTGTGCTTCGATTTCACTGATCATTTCTATGGCATCCTGGGGACATACTTCGGCACAGATGCCACAGCCCTTACAGAAATCATAGTCTATCTCATTAAACTCATCATTGGCAAATTTTATTGATGCCTCGGGACAAAACATGTAACAAATAAAGCAGTTGTTGCACTTTTCTTTGTCGTGGATAGGGCGCAGGAAGCGCCATCCTCCTGTTTTAAATTGGCGGGAGCTGCCCGGTTCCTTAATTACGGCCCCGGTGGGGTGCTGTTTCCAGTTCCATTTTTTTATGCAGTTGATATCCCAGCTCATTCTCCCTTCACCTCCTCGAAAGCTTTTTCAAGGGCGGCAATGTTGCTGTCAACAACCTTCTGGGGGAATTTTTTGCCGAAAGATTCTTTCAGGTAATTAACAGCCTCATCTATTTCGATAAGCCCGGTTATTTTTAAAAGTGCGCCCAGCATCGGTATGTTGGGCATAAAACGACCGAGGGCATCGAAAGAAATGGTGGTGGCATCCACCGTGTATACCTTGCGCCCATTCAGGTTGAGTTGTTTTCTTAGTTCCGAAGGCTCTTTGTGTGAATTTACCAGCAGGGTCCCATCTTCGGTCAATCCCGCGGTGACATCGACCACATCCAGCAGAGAGGGATCTACAACCACCACGATTTGCGGGTTGGTTACACCGCAGTAGATAGAGATTCTTTCCCTGCTTAAACGGTTAAAGCATTGAATGGGAGCTCCCATGCGTTCCGGGCCGTACTCGGGGAAAGCCTGGAAGAACAGATCATTTACCAGGGACATCTCAGCGAGAGTTTTTGCCGCTGTTACCGCACCCTGTCCGCCCCTGGCATGCCAGCGGATCTCAACGATCTCATCTGTAATCATTTATTATATCGCACCTCCAATCTAAAGGGTTTTAAGCATTTAAAAAGGCTCTGGGTCCTGCCGCAGCCTGTGTTCCGTACTTAAAGCAAAAGCTATTTATACAGTCAAGAAGGCAGCTGTTTTATGGCCGGCAAAGTTAACGAGTTTCCAAATAAATAAAGATGAAAAATTTTCCTTGCGGCAAATAAAGCCGATCAATTGCCCCTAATATCTAAAGACTATAACTAGTTGGAATATGCTTAGTTATCCAAATATTACCGTTTGCGATCCCGCTTCATATTAACATTTTATAAGGTTAAAAACAAGTCAAGCTCAGCTTTTTGAATATTTCCCGGCGCTTAAGGCGCTGAAGGAGTATACTCCTTAACTTAAAGTTATGCGACAACGAAAGTAGTTGCATGTGATACAATAAGTTCATGGATACTGATTTAATTGAGACAAGGGCGCGCCTTATTCTGGTAGTGGAAGATGAAGAGGAGATTGTCCGCCTCCTCTCTTTCAACCTGGAAAAAGAAGGATACCGGGTAATAAGCGCCGGCAGCGGATTGGAAGCCCTCAATGCCGCACTCGAATTTCTTCCCGATCTGGTTGTCCTTGATATAATGCTGCCCGGGATGGATGGTTTCGAAGTATGCCGCCGGCTGCGCGGCAGTGATAAAACCGCTGCGATCCCCATATTGTTTTTATCCGCCCGTAAAGAAGAGCTGGATAAGGTGCTGGGGTTGGAACTGGGGGCGGACGATTACATAGTAAAGCCTTTCAGCGTGCGGGAGCTGGTAGCCCGGGTCAGAGCCGTGCTCAGAAGAATGGATTACCCTTCAGGAGCTGCGGAGAACGGCGGCCGGGAAGAAGAAAGAGTGCTAAAGGCCGGTAAAATATCGCTTTACCCGGAAAGGCACCAGGTTACTCTTGGTGATCAAATTTGTAATTTAACCCACAAAGAATTTCTCCTGCTGCACCTGCTGATGTCCAATCCCGGAAAAGTGTTGACCAGGGAGCTTTTGCTCGAACAGGTTTGGGGTTATGAAGTGGAAGTGGACACGCGGACCGTAGACGTGCATATCCGTTACCTGAGGCAAAAAATCGAACCGGACCCGGCCCACCCTCACTATATTGAAACGGTGCGAGGGGTTGGGTACCGTTTTGTGGGCAAGCCCTTATAAGAGGGGGGGCATTAACGGTTGTTTAATGAGCGATGTCCGCAAAATCCAGGACAGGAAAGCATCGGCGCATTCAATCCTGCCGGCTCGTTTTGCCGGGAGAAGGTTGCGGGCTGGTGCCAAAGAAACAGGTTTTAGCGGGAGGGGTTTAGTTGCTTACCGGTATTAGGCGGCGCTTAATCTCTTATTACCTGGTTGTTATAGCCGTAGTTGTACTCCTGATCGGGGCTTTTTTTATCTGGTTCCTCAATTATTTTTACATGCAAAATTTGCGTGAAAATCTTTACAACCAGGCCGTTTTTGCCACCTCCCTGGTGGAAGAAATGCTCGGCCGGGACGCTTCACCTGAAACGATCGATGCTCTATGCAAAGAACTGGGACAGGAACTTGGTGTTAGGATTACTCTGGTTGACCAGGACGGTGTTGTAATGGCCGATTCCGATGAAGATCCCGCGCTGATGGACAACCACAGTGACCGGCCTGAAATTATTGAAGCCTCCCGGAAAAAAAAGGGCGTAGCCAGCAGGTACAGTGCTACACTTGATGAAGAAATGTACTACCTTGCCGTTCCCCTTGATTATGACTTTGAGCCGGATGGCGATACAAACCTCCTTCCCGTCCTCCGGTTGGCCCTGCCCCTGGCTGCTGTAAACCGGGCCATTACCAGCCTGGTTTTCTTCATCCTTGGGGCCCTTTTTGCTTCCTCTCTCTTTGCCATGGGGGCGGCATTTCTGCTGTCTAAAAAAATAACCGGGCCTATTTCTAAAATAAGTGCTGCCGCCCGCGAAATAGCTGAAGGTAACTTTCTTCCATCCCTGAGGGTGGAAGGAAAAGACGAGTTGGCCCTGCTTGCCCAAAATATAACCGGGATGGGGCGGGCGCTTAAAGAAAAAATGGAGGAGGTTCTCTGGCAAAAGAATAAGCTGGAAACCGTGGTTTCTTCGATGAGCAGCGGGATAATCCTTGCCGACAGTGAGCTCATCCTGGAGATAATCAATCCTGCGGCGGAAAAGCTTTTTGAACTGGAACAAAAGCAGGTTGCCGGTAAGCCACTGAAAAACCTGCTCCGCTACCATTCCCTGCACGAAAATTTGCAAGC
>PUNU01000088.1 GCA_003551865.1 Syntrophomonadaceae bacterium | reverse complement strand
TCATTGGCAGCTATACCCGAGGACGGCTGGACTGTAAGAGCCGGATGAATCGAGAGGTTCACGTCCGGTTCTGGGAGGGCGTGGGGGTGAAATTCCCCCGCGCTACTCGACCGAGCGTTCCGAAGCGCAGCGAAGGCCGAAGGGAAAACGATGGAACCGTCCCCTATGGCATAGCGGTTTAGGCCTGAGTAGTTACATTTAATTTTAAGGCAGATGAATAATTCTATGGGGGGTAATGCTTGATGATGGAAAACGAAATTAAAGAATATGCCCTCGACATTGGTTTTGACGAGGTCGCTTTTACCACGGCCGAGCCTTTTTTCCAGCTCACCCGGGCGCTTGAAGAAAGACAAGAGGGTTACAGCTGGGTCAGCGAAGGACTGCTCCAGCTGGCCCGGGTGGCGGATCCGCGTTTTGTCTTGCCTTCGGCCAGGTCGGTTGTTGTCACGGTTTATGATTATTACAAGCAGTCTTATCCGCCGTCCCTGTTGGGTAAGATCGGCAAGGCCTACCAGTCGCGGCTTTATCCCGGGAAAAAGCGGATTTTTGGCAGCCGCCTGCGCCTGCTGAGGGATTTTCTGCAGGAAAAGGGGATGGAGGTGGGTTTTAGGCCGGCTATGGCCGAAAGACAGGCTGCGGTGAGGGCTGGAATAGGCCGGTTCGGCTGCAATACGTTTGTCCATGCGCCGGGCGGGGGCAGTTATATCGGCATATCGGCCCTGGCTGTGAGCGGCGAGCTGGAGCCGGCCGTACATGAACCGGTATCATCCTGCCCTGATGACTGCCGCCGGTGTATCGAGGCTTGCCCCACCGGGGCGCTATACGAACCGTTTAAGATGAACCCCCTGCGCTGTATTGCTTTTAATACTTACGGTCCGGGAAATTTCCCGGGGGCCCCCGAAGATATTCCCCATGATATCCGTGAAAAAATGGGGTCCTGGATTTACGGCTGTGATATCTGCCAGGATGCCTGCCCGCACAACCAGAGAAGACAGCAGCAGAAGCTGGTTCCCGATGCCTTTTTGGAAAAAATAGCCCCCGGGCTAGAGCCGGTGGTGCTTCTGCACATGGACGACAACTATTTTCAAAAGACCGTCCAGCAGGTGCTCTACGGTTATATCTGGGAGAAAAAGTTCTTGCAGCGCAACGCCGCTATTGCCCTGGGCAACAGCGGGGACGATGCGGTGATTAAGCCGCTTGCCGAAGCCCTGGATGATCCGCAGGATATGGTCCGTGCTTATTCCGCCTGGGCGCTTGGTCGTATTGGTGGGGTAAAGAGTAAAAAAGCTCTGGAGATTAAGCTGTCCGGGGAAGACTCTCCAAAGGTAAATGCGGAGCTCCGGGCGGCCCTGGAAAAGTGCTAGTGCCGGCTTGCAACAGCTGCGAATTAAAAACAGCACAAACTTAATTGCAGGGCACTCCTGACCTTTCAATTAAGTTTTGCTCTGTTTGACAGGCGACGTTTTTTGGGATAATATCTAGGTACAAAAGCAGTGCAATAAATCTATCCTGCTGCTCATAGGCACTAGACATGAGGGAGCACCGGGAATAAATTCCGCGTGCTCTTTTTGTGTTTTAAAGGAGGTTAACAAGTTATGGGCTTAGTGGATAACATGAAGAAAACCGCCGGGCCGCTGGTTATTAACGGCGACAAAATAAGTTTAAAAGATGTAGCCGAAGTGGCCAGGGAATACAGGACAGTTACGATTGACCAGCATGCTCTCGAACGCGTTGCCGAATCCAGGGAAATGCTCGAAAAACTTGTCGAGGAAGAAGCCGTGGTTTACGGCATTACCACCGGTTTTGGACACTGTTGTGACATCACCATTTCCCGTGATGATGCTGTTGAACTGCAAAAAAACCTGGTGGCCAGCCATGCCGCGGCCGTCGGTGAACCCCTGCCGGAAGAAGTGGTGCGCGCGATTATCCTCCTGAGGCTTAACGCCCTGGCCATGGGTTATTCGGGTGTGCGGCCGGCAGTTGTCGAGCAACTGGCCGATATATTAAACAGGGGAGTTGTGCCGGTGATTCCGGAACAGGGTTCTTTAGGAGCAAGCGGCGATTTGGCCCCGCTTTCTCACCTGGCCCTGGTTTTGACCGGCCAGGGCGAAGCTCTATACCGGGGGCGGAAGATGACGGGAGCCGAGGCCCTGGCCGCCGCGGGCATCGAGCCGCTTACGCTGGTGGAAAAAGAGGGCCTGGCTTTGATTAACGGCACCCAGGTGATGACTGCAATCGGTTCGCTGGCGTTCTATGATTCGATTAATATGTTTAAGGCGGCTTTAATCACCGCCGCCCTTTCGCTTGAGGCCCAACTGGCTGTCCCTGATGCATTCGATCCCTTGCTCGCCTCGGTCAGGCCTTACCGGGGTCATGAATATACGGCTGCTGCCATAAGGAGACTGCTTGCCGGAAGCGGCCTTATTGCCAGCGATCGTTGTAAAGTGCAGGACGCATACAGCCTGCGCTGTATTCCCCAGGTCCATGGGGCTACTGCAGACGCGCTTGAATATGTAGAAGGTGTTTTGGAAGTCGAAATAAATTCAGTCAACGATAACCCCCTGCTCTTCCCGGAGCAAAACCGGGTTATATCCGGCGGTAATTTTCACGGCCAGCCAGTGGCCCAGGCCATGGATTTTCTGGCCATGGTGGTGGCCGAGCTGGGTAACATCGCCGAACGCCGGATCGAGCGGCTGGTTAACCCGGCCTTGAGCGGACTGCCGCCCTTTTTGGCCAAAGATAGCGGTCTAAATTCAGGGTTTATGATTCCCCAGTACACGGCCGCTTCACTGGTCAGTGAAAACAAAGGCATCTGCCATCCGGCCGGCGTTGACTCAATTCCTTCTTCCGCCAACCAGGAAGACCATGTCAGCATGGGCACCACCGCCGCCCGCAAAGCTCGGCGGGTAGTGGAAAATGTTTGCCGGGTAATAGGTATTGAACTTATAACCGCCGCCCAGGCCGTCGATTTTCAGGGAGCGGAAAGCCTGGGGCGAGGCACCGCCGTTGCTTACAAACTGCTGCGGGAAGAGGTCGACTTCCTGGAAAAAGACACTGTTTTATATCCTCTGATTGAAAAAGCGGTAAACCTGGTTTCAAGCGGCCGCCTGGTCGAAGCGGTGGAAGAAGAAGTCGATCTGTCACGCCAGTAAGAAATAAAAGGATGCCATTTGCCCCGCTTAATGATAAAATACTGGTACCAAACCCACTTGTATTGATCGTGGATTGACAATTATTACAACAACAGACGGATCACCGGTATCATAACTTCTAAAAGGCGGGAATTTGCGATGGACAGCATAGGCAAAACGGCGATCATGTATACCCTGGCCGAGGGTGATTTTGAAGAACAAATCAAGGTCGAAGCTGAAAAAGAGGGGTTTAAAATCATCAAAGGCAAGGTCGGTTCGATGAACACCGAGAAAATTTTTGCCGCCGTAGAAACTGCCGCCCTGCGGGAGGGACTAATCCGAAAAGACTATTACCGCGATACCCACGCCCTTTACCATGCTATTGTAGAAGCTTTTACCGGGATTTGCCGGGGACATTTGGGCCTCGGTAATATGCTCCGCACCGTGGGGCTGATTTTTACCGTGGCCAGGGGGCCGCGCAGTGTGGAACAGCGCGAAGACGGCGAATGGCTTGCCGTGGTGCTTTACGGCACTATCGGCGCTCCGGTCAAAGGATATGAGCATGAAACGATCGGCCTTGGGCTTAATCATATCTAAAAGGTGTTCTCGATAAGCACTTATCGATTCAATTACGGCCAACAGTTGTCGCCGCAGTTAACCTGGTTTATGCCCGGTCAGGCTTGAATAAATTTACATTCCCGGATAATTCAACGCCGGAAAGTACTCTGTAATATTTAAAAAATATCTTTTTCCAGCATACTACGGCTTTCTTCAAAGAGCTCCCGGCCCTGCTCGAGCAGTTCGCCAATTTCCCTTTCATGCCCGGTGACCACCTGCTGATCGCCAATCATGTCCAGGTTAATCCTGACATTGTAACCGGCCCCGATGAGGGCAGAAAGGGCTTGCAGGTTAGCCACACCCAGGTCGGTTACGGCTGAAGGGTTCCCTTTGC
>PUNU01000259.1 GCA_003551865.1 Syntrophomonadaceae bacterium | reverse complement strand
GGACTCAATCCCCGAAGATGCCGACTGCGCAGTTATTTTTAAAGAACCGGAAAACTTCCTCCAGTTCTTAAGCGCCACCCCCGAAGAAAGCTACAAAATGATCATGCGGGGCAAGGTGCGCTTTGAAGGGAACATGATGTCTTTGGGCTTGTGGGAGTACCTTTTAAACCTGCTTTCACCGGAAGAGCACGAAAGTGCTGTCCAGAAGCAGGTCGAAGAGCACAGGGAGGCCAGGCAAAAACTGGCCGCAGAACCCAAACCCGAGAGAAGGGAAGAGCGATTAAACCGGCGCCGCACCCGCCTGCGGGGCGCCAAAGAAGATCCCGGGGTCAAGTTTTTGGACGATCCCTACCTTTCCGGCTACAGCCTGGAAGACTTTCCTCGCCTGGCCGGCCTGCGCGAAGAAAGGCTGAAAGCGAGATGCGAGTTTACCAGTGAACTGGGCAAACTTTTAACCGATTTTCATCTCCGCTGTGGCTACGAAACCGACAGCAGCGGCAAACCCCTGGATCCCCACCTGCGCAAGGCAAAAAGCGTTAAATACCTCCTCGAAAACCGCAGTCCCCTGATCAGGGAAAATGATCTGCTCGGGGGAACCTGGACCGAAAACCCGGTATTAGGCGGCCTGGCCCGACCTTACGCCGAAGCCTGCTACATGTGGGGAGAGCTAAACACCTGCAGCAAACGCGAATACGCTCCTTACCATATCAGCCCTGAAAGCATAGAGCTTTTTCACAAGTACATTTTCCCCTACTGGCGGGAGCGCAACATTCTCGAACTCTGGAAACGGGAATACGACAACGAAATCGGCCCGCGCATCCACGAGCAGTTTTTCGCCGTCAGCTTTTGGGCCACGGTATCGGAATCGGAAAACAACGCCGGCTTCGAAAAAATCCTAAAGCTTGGCACCGGAGGCCTGATCGACAAAATAGACCGGATCCTGGCCGAAAACGAAGACTGGCAGTTGGAAAAGAAGAACACTCTCCGCGGAATGAAGCTGTGCCTGGAGGGCGTCGACGCTTACACTGCCAACCTGGCCGGCAGGGCCCTGGAACTGGCGGAAGAAGAAAGCGATTTCGGGCGCCGGGAAGAACTCAAACGCATTCACCGCAACCTGAGCCGGGTGCCGGGACACCCTGCAGAAACCCTGGAAGAAGCTGTGCAGGCCATCGTGGTTACCCTGATCTGTTTGGGCTGGGAAACCATGGACGCTTCCATCTCGCTGGGCCGGCTGGACCAGGTTTTACAGCCCTACTTTGAAGCGGACATGGCCGGGCTCAGTGACCCGGCAGAAAAGGAAGCCTACATCAAACACGCCCTGGAACTTTTAGGCTGCCTTTACCTGCAGGTGGCCGGCCGGGAAATCATTGCCATGGACCTGGCGCAGCTGCAGAATTCAGGCTCAGCCCCCAATACCTGCATCACCTTCGGCGGCATCACCCCCGACGGTGAGGACGCGGTTAACGATATGACCTACCTGCTGCTCAAGACAACTGAAATGCTGGCGCTCAGCCACCCGAATACTCATGCCCGCTACAAGCCGGGCCTGAACAGCCAGACCTACTTAAAAAGAGTTGCCGAAGTAAATTACATTACCGGCGCCACCCCGGCGGTACACAACGACAACGCAGTGATCAAGGCCCTCTGCTATCATGAGGACTGGGCCCTTGAAGACATCAGAAACTATGCCTCCACCGGCTGTGTGGAGCCCTCCCTGCCCGGAGTGCATGCCGGAACGACCTCCGCCCTGGAAATCAACCTGGTCGCGCCCCTGGAAATGGCCATGCACAACGGCCGCCACCCGGTCGCCGACTGGGAGCTGGGGCCAAAAACCGGCCGCATCGAAGCAAACGCCTTTGCCAACTTTGAAAACTTCTTCGCCGCCTTCGAAAAACAGTGCCATTTTCTATTCGAACAGGCGGTGCTCGGCAACAACCAGCTGGGCGAAATCTTTCAGCGCCACCATCCCCACCTGCTCATCTCTACTCTCACCGACAACTGTATTGAAAGCGGCCGTGAATTCCTGAGCGGAGGGGCCAGGTACAATTCTTCCGGCGCAACCCTGATCGGCCTTTCCGATGTGGTCGACTCGCTCACGGTGATCAAAAAGCTGGTCTTTGAAGAAGAGCTGTTCAGTTTTGCCGACTTAAAAAAAGCGGTGGACGGCAATTTTGCCGACCACCCGGAAATCTTAGCCCTGATTAAAAGCCGGGCACCGCGCTTCGGTTCCGGCCACCCGGAACCCCTGGCCATGGCCCAGAGGGTGATGAGGCTGGTCGGGGACTTTTTTGCCTCCTCAAAAGATTACAAGGGCGGGATCTACACTACCGGCTGGTGGTCGATGGCCCACCATGTGGTTTACGGACGGGTTACCGGCGCCCTGCCTTCCGGGAGGCTGGACGGCGAGCCGTTTACCCCCGGACTTACCCCCCACCCCGGGGCTTCCAAAAGCCTGCTCGACAACCTGCGCGACGTGGCCCAGCTCGATCCCCGGGCCATGGACAACAATATTGCTTTTAACGTAAAAATTGTCCCGGGCATGCAGGAAAGCCACGAAACAGTGGTGGAAAACATTGCCCGCTACATGAAAACCTACTTCGAGCTGGGCGGAATGCAGCTGCAGTTCAACGCTGTCAGCTCGGAGACTTTGAGGGACGCCATGGCAAACCCCGAACATTACCAGGACCTGATGGTGCGCATTTCCGGCTACCTGGCCTACTTTACCAGGATTCATTATGAGCTGCAGCTGGAACTGGTGCAGCGGGCGGAGTACGGGTTGTAATGGGCGGTTCTTTAGAAAAACAACCCCTGATCGCCGAAATAAAGGGCAACTCGCTGGATGACGGCCCGGGCATCCGCTCAGTAGTCTTTTTCAAGTGCTGCCCTCTTTCCTGTACATGGTGTCACAATCCGGAATGCATCTCCGCCCGCCCGGAACTGCAGTACGACCGGGAAAAGTGCATCGGCTGCGGCCGCTGTATCGAGGCCTGCCCGGAAAAAGCGATTGACAGGGAAAACCGCTTCTATATCGATCGCGAGCGCTGCTCCCTCTGCCTGGAATGCACCGCCTCCTGCCCGGCAGGGGCGCTCACCGTAATTGGGCACTTCCGGGAACCGGAAGAAATCGTAAAACATGTCCTGCGAGACAAGCCCTTTTTCGACAACTCCGGCGGGGGAGTAACCCTTTCCGGGGGAGAGCCGTCCCTGTTCATCGACTACACCGGCGAGCTTCTGAAGGCCTTTAAAGAAAAAAACATCCATACCCTGGTGGAAACCGGGGGCTACTTTGACATCAATTTGTTTAACGAAAATATACTCCCCCTAACCGATGTAGTTTATTTCGATATAAAACTGATTGACCAAAAAGAACACCGGCACCACTGCGGTGTAGACAACAGCTTGATCCTGGAAAACCTGGCCGAACTGCAGCGCATTGCCCGCTTCGGAAGGTTCGAGCTGCTGCCGCGCATCCCCCTGGTGCCGGGTATTACCACCACTACAGCCAACCTCAGTGCCATAGCTTTTTTCCTCGAGCAGCATCGCTTTAAGAAGGTCTCCCTTCTGCCCTACAACCCACTCTGGGGCGATAAACTATACAGCCTCGGCAAGTCCGACCCTTACCCGGCCGATCATCCTCTCAGAAACTGGCAGGACCAAAAAGAAATCGAAACAGCCGGGGAGTTCTTTCACCGGCGCAGGCTGAAAACGGTATAACCCTGTCACGTGCGGGGCAAGCCAATCAATGGTGACTTTTTTTCTAATCAGGGGCATCGAAGTGGCCCACACCGGACAGGCAAAGAGCAGGGAAACCCGGAAGATTAATAGAATCCCTAAAAAGAAACTGGACCATAAATATGACAGAGGCAATCAATAACAGTAATCGGCCGGTCCGCTATTTCCGGCATTTCTTTTTCAAGCTTCGAGAAAGGGAATTAATTTTAAGGGTGGAATAGTATAAAAAAAGTAACTACTCAGGTCTAACCCGCTATGCCATAGGGGACGGTTCCATCGTTTTCCCTTCGGCCTTCGCTACGCTCAGGAACGCTCGAACCGTCCCCATGGCACAGCTTTTCACTCAACAAGG
>PUNU01000190.1 GCA_003551865.1 Syntrophomonadaceae bacterium | reverse complement strand
TGCTATTACTTTAATCCAGCCGAGCGGGCCGTAGAAGTACTGGGCAAAGAAGGGGAAGGGTATATCAACCGGGTCCATGCCCATGTAGCCGATCATAATCCAGCAGACAAAGGAAATCAGAGTGCCTACCACCATGCCGGCACCGACCCCGTACTTGTTGGTCCGCTTCCACCAAATGCCGAGAACGATCGGCACCCCCAGGCCGGCCGCGGCAATACCGAAGGCCCACATGATCGCTTCCAGGATAAACTCCGGAGGATCAAGCGAAAATAGAATGACCAGGACACCAACCACCATCATGGCCCCGTAAGAGAGCTTGAGCTTCTTCTCGTCGTCCACATCGGGCTTGATGGAGCCGTAAAGGTCGTGGATCAAACCGGCGCCCATGATCATCAGCAGTCCGGATACGGTGGACAAACCGGCCGCCACCGAACCGGCGATAGCCAGGGCAAGCCAGCCCTCTCCGGCCAGCGCTTCGACCAGGATGAAAACCATGTAGTCGTAAGCGGCCGGGGCAATATCAACACCCGGAGTAGTCTGCATATAGTAAACAGCGGCAAATCCGGTGGCATAGACGGTGGTGTTTACCAGGCCGACTAAAAAGACGCAGATAACCGTGCTCCAGCGGGCTTCCCTGGCATCACGTACCGTGAAGTAGCGCATCACGAAGTGAGGCAGGCCGATGATGCCAAAAAATGAGCCCAGAAAGATGGCGATATAGGTCACCGGGTGCACAACCATGGCCCAAAAATAGTGGGGCACCACATCGGTCATCAGGGGCACCATATCGCCGTAACCCAGGGGCGGAAAAGCCCATCCCGAAGCGCCCAGTGACCTCATGACCACAGCTACCGGGAACATCAGGCAGAATACCAGGACAATCGACTGGAAAGTCTGGTTGTAGGTAACCCCGTACATTCCACCCAGGGTAACATAAAGGGTTACAACCAGGCCGCCGACAATAATACCCCAGAGCTCGGGAACGCCCAACAAGAAATAAAAAACAATGCCAATCCCTTTGAGGTTTCCGGCCAAATAAAGCACACTGACGATCATCATTACAATTACCGAAATATAACGCAAAGTTTTGCTGTCAAACCGCTCCGCAATAAAGGCCATAGTCGTAAATGATTTATGGCGCCTCAGGTAAGGAGCAGCCAGGACCAGCATACCGATAAAAGCACCGGTAAAACCGGCGTAAACGGCAACGGCAACATAAAGTCCTTCAATTATTAAAGCGGTCAGGCCGATAAAGGTGGTCAAGCTTAACGCCAGGGAAACCATGGCCAAACCGTTATTAAAAGCTCCGATACTGCGCCCGGCCACGTAATAATCACCCAGGGTGCGGGTAAAGCGGCGGGCCCAGACACTAATAAACACAGAAATAAGCAGGACAACAATAGTGAGAACTAAGCCGAGGACAAATAGTTCACCTCTTGGTTCCACTAGAAAATCCCTCCTTTCAGCGGGTTTACGCCCGTTGTTGTTCTTCCAGCCTATCCATGACGAGACACCAGATCGCACCGACTATAGTGACCCCGATCCAGCTTAAGAAAACCAGTAAAAAATAGTGAAGAGGAAAGCCCAAAACTTCCAAGCCTTCTATGGATACAAACATTGTTTCACCATATGCCGGGATCAGCGGCTCCGGTGTGGGCACCTGGTGAAAAAAACTTTCATTAAAAATAACTACAATCGAGCTGAAAAAACCGCCAATTACAGCTACAATGAAAAAGCATACTGCCGTAACCCATACTTCCAACTTGTAACCCCTTCTGCTGTTATTGCTCACCTCGAGTCACCTCCTTATGTGATGAATCTCTTATTTTAGTGCTTTGACTTAATTTTTTCTATATTTTGCCCCCTTCCATCTTTTATCAAATTATTTCAAATTAAATCTACTTATTCGCCTTGCAATCAAAGATTCCTCCCAAGAGCCGGGGAAAAATATTTTTCAGATCCATACAACCGGATGCTGTGCTATGATAGTTTTTAAAAGAAAGCTCCTGGAGGTGCATTTGATGAGCGAAATTATTGCCGTAATTGTGGCCGCGTTATTTTTTTTGGTCGGCCTTACCGGTACACTTCTACCGGTTCTACCGGGCGCACCAGTAATCTGGCTGGGAATGCTCGTTTACGGATTCATTGCCGGTTTTGAAAGTTTGGGCTTTTACTTTTTCCTGGTGCAGGGCATTATAGCCCTCGTTGTTGTGGGTGTTGATTATCTTTTTACTGCAATGGGCAGCCGCTATTTCGGCGGAACCAGGGCCGCTTTTTGGGGAGCCGCCGGGGGACTGCTGATCGGTTTATTCTTTTTCCCTTTCGGCCTTTTAATCGGCCCCTTTGTCGGAGCAACCCTGGCCGATCTAATTGTCAGGCGCAAAACAGGAACGGCTTTAAAATCAGGCTTCGGAGCTTCACTGGGCTTCTTCGGCGCCCTGCCCATAAAACTGGGCCTGGAAACAATAATGATTGCCTGGTTTGTATTGAGAATATTATGACATATAAGTTTTTATGTTTATAATTTTAAAAACTGAGAAGGAAATGACAGTATAATAGCGAATATATCAAACATCACAAACAGCATTCTTAACAACCCAAGGAGGATCATCTCTATGGAGAAAGTTTGGCTTAAACACTACGAACCGGGGGTCCCTCACAGCATTGATTATCCCTCGCTGTCGCTCTACGAGTTGTTTCAGCAGGCGGTCATTACCTATAAAGATCAACCGGCCGTTCACTTTATGGGACGCGAGCTGACCTACAATCAGCTGTCGGAACAAATCGAAAGTTTCGCCTCCGCCCTGGCTGATCTTGGAATAAAAAAGGGCGACCGTGTAGCCGTTCACCTGCCCAACTCAACCCAGTTTCCAATCGCTTATTTCGCCGCCCTTTCGCTCGGTGCAATCGTCGTCCCCTGCAACCCTCTCTATGTTGCCCGGGAAATGGAATACCAGCTCAATGACTCCGGAGCCGAAACGATCATAACCCTGACCCGCTTTTATAATATGATTAAAGAAGTCCAGCCAAAAACAAAACTGAAAAATGTTATTGTGTCCAATATCAAAGATTACTTCCCCGGGGCCTTGAGCTTTCTTTACACTGTTGCCAAAGAAAAAAAAGAAGGCGACCGGGTCGACTTAGCCGGCGAGGACTATTCTTTTACGGGCCTGATCAAAAAATATGCCGGAAAAAAACCACCGGAAGTAAAGGTCGATCCGGAAGACCGAGCCCTGTTCCTTTATACAGGGGGGACAACCGGCGTTTCGAAGGGGGCTATCCTTCAGCACCGGAACCTGGTCGCCAATATGTGCCAGGTAAAGTCCTGGTGCACGGATTTCCAGGACGGCAAGGAGATAATCCTGGGGGTTCTACCCTTCTTTCACAGCTACGGACTTTCCACCATCTTGAACCTGGGCCTGCAGAACGGGGCCAAGCTGGTCCTGCTGCCCCGCTTTGTCCTCGAAGATGTGCTAAAAACCATTGACAAGCAAAAGCCGACCCTTTTCCCGGGCGTGCCGACCATTTATGTAGCCATTAACAATGCCCCCAACCTTCAGAAGTTTGACCTTCAATCAATCCGCATCTGTATCAGCGGTGCAGCCCCTCTGCCGGTGGAAGTACAGCAGGAGTTCGAAAAAAACACCGGCGGCAAGCTGGTTGAAGGCTACGGGCTTTCCGAAACTTCCCCGGTTACCCACGCCAACCCTGTTTACGGCAAGCGCAAACCCGGCAGTATCGGCTTGCCGATGCCCGATACGGAGTTTAAAATTGTTGATGTTGAAGCCGGCGAGCAGGAAATGCCCGTCGGTGAAGTGGGAGAACTCTGCTTGCGCGGACCCCAGGTCATGGAAGGTTACCTGAATATGCCCGAAGAAACCGCGCTGGTCCTGCGCAACGGGTGGTTCTATACCGGCGATATCGCCAAGGCGGACGAGGAAGGCTACACCTATATTGTAGACCGGAAAAAAGATATGGTCATCGCCGGAGGCTTTAATATTTACCCCCGGGATATTGAAGAAGTACTCTACGCCCATCCAAAAATCATGGAGGCGGCAGTGGCCGGTATCAAGGACCCCTACCGCGGCGAAACCCTTAAGGCTTACATTGTCTTGCGGGAAGGCGAATCGATGACTGAGGAAGAAGTTGTCGAACACTGTAAGGCCAACCTTGCTCCTTACAAGGTGCCCAAGCTGGTCGAGTTCCGGGAAGAGCTGCCGAAAACAATGATCGGTAAAGTTCTCCGCCGCATGCTCAGGGAAGAAGAGGAGAAAAAACAGCAGGAAAAAGAAGAAGAATAAAAGCCACACTGGATAACAAAGCAGCAACAATTTGAAAACGGCGCCGCAACCGGCGCCGTTTTCCCTTGCTCCTTTTTTACGGTAAAGATATAATAAAAGCCCCGGTAGTGCACAAATAAAACTGGCAACTTAAAAACCGGCTCCGGGGCGGCAGGGCACTTCGTTCCCGGGTATTTCAACTTTGTCATTCGCGGGGAGTTGCAAAAAATGACTGCTTCCAGAGCAAAACTGGACAAAACGGAAATCTACTCTTTTTTAAAATCAACCACCCCCTTTGATTACCTTGGTGAAAGGGTACTTGAAGCAATCGCCCAAAATACGAAACAAGCCCACTTTCCGGAAGGAAGCAAGGTATTCCGCGAGGGGGAACCATCAAAGAAAACCCTGTTCCTGATTTATGAAGGCCGGGCCCGGGCCGTCGCCGCCGTCGGCGATAAAAATAAAGTTACGGCATCCAGGAGCAAAGGCGAATTCTTTGGGGTAACCGTTCTGCTTTCCGATGAACCTTATCCTGTTTCGATGGTTGCCGCCACTGATTTAACCTGCCTCCTGATCGGTGAGGAATCTTTCCAGAAAGCCCTGGCAAGCAGTGACAGGTTCGCCGAGTATTTTACCAAAGACCTGGCTTCCCGCCTGAAGGAACTTTACCTCGCTTTCACAGACAGCCGCTCCGAAACCCATTTTGCGGGAGAGCACACCCTGCGGCAAAAAATAGCGGATGTATGGACAGAAAAAGTGATAACCTGCCTGCCGATGGACAAAATCAGTGATGTGGCCAAAAAAATGAGCGGGAACAATATAAGCTCGGTGGTGGTGGCCGCTTTCAACAACAAACCGGTGGGTATCATCACCGAAAGGGACCTGGTCAGTAAAGTGCTTTCCGCCGACAACCCGGACCTCGAACGCAGGGCTTTTGAGGTGATGTCTTCGGATTTGATCACCGTGCGCCCCGATGATTTCAGCTATAAAGCCCTGCTTTTAATGACCAAACACAATCTCAAGCATATCGTGGTTACCGACGAACAAGACGTATTGCATGGTATTGTCACGGTAAAAGACCTGGTTAAAAGCCGTAAAGACGGGGCCCTTTCGATTGTCAACCAGATTGAGTATCAGCATACTTTTAGTGAGCTTGCCGGTCTAACTTCTGAAATAGACCGGGTTCAGCAGGCCCTGCTGGCAGAGAGATCATACGCCTCGGAAATATGCGCGCTGGTGAACGAGCTCTATGATCGGGTTACCAGAAGAGTTATCGAAATTGCGGAAGAAGAGATGTTAAAAGAAGGCCGGGGAAAACCGCCGGGAAAATACAGCTTCATCAACATGGGTAGTGCAGGCAGGAAGGAACAGTTTTCACGCACCGACCAGGACAACGGAATTATTTTCGAAGATACTTCTCCTGAAAAAGTTGAAACAGCCGCCGATTACTTTATAACCCTGGGCAAAAAGATCGTCCGGGGCCTGGAAGCTTGCGGTTTTGCCAGGTGCAAGGGTAAAGTAATGGCCGAAAACCCCTACTGGTGCATGCCCCTGACCATGTGGGAAAGCAGGGCCGCCGGCTGGGCCGAAAAGCTGGATCCCAAAGATATCCGCAATATGACCATTTTTCTCGATTACCGGCATGTTGCCGGCGAGGAAATGCTCTATGACCGCCTGAAAATTTTTACGACCCGTCTATTTAAAGAGGCTGTACACGCCCTGCTCTTTATGGCTGAAGATGATACAAAACAGAGGGTCCCTTTAAACATGTTCCGGCAAATCATTACCGAAAAAAATGCCGGGAGGCATAACAGGCTCAACATAAAAAACACAGCAACCGTGCACCTTGTAGACTGCATCCGAATCTTTGCCCTGCGGGAGGGCATTATGGAGACCAACACTTTTGAACGCATACACCGGCTGAAAGATCGCGGGATCTTTAAGCCTGACGACGCAGAATATTTTGAAGCGGCTTACGAATCACTGCTGATGTTTCGGATCAGGGACGCCGTGGAAAAAGCGGAAAAGGGCGAAAGCTGTGATAATTATATCAACCTGGACCTTTTAAGCAGAAAAGACAAAGCAATGCTTAAGGAAGCACTGTTGGTGGTAAACCGGCTGCAGTCGATGACGGCACATGCTTTTCACGTGCACAAAGCTTAAAAATCGGAAAGGAACATCATGGGTAACAATTCGTACTACAAACCTGATTTCCGCAGGTTAAACCGTGAAGCGGAGCGAACTGATTCCGGCGGAAGCGAAGGACCGGCCGAAAAATTTATGGCCCGGCTGTTCCCCAATAGCGGGAAAGCCGGTCCGATCAGGCATGATCCGGAGCTGTTCGGCAGGCTGTCCGAAGCAATTTCGGAAACCAGGGAGAAGATTAACTGGGGCCAGGACCTACAAAGCGCCTCTTACGTGGTTTTCGATACTGAAACAACCGGTTTTTATCCCTACAGGGGCGACGAAATAATTTCCATCGGTGCAGTTATGGTCGAAAATGGGCGCATTTTAGACGAATCTTCTTTTTACCGCCTCGTTAACCCCGGGCGGCCCGTGCCTGGGACGGCCCAAAAAATAACGGGCATAACCGAAGAAATGCTGAAAGACAAACCGGATATCGGTCCGGTTCTGCTGGAGTTTTTATCCTTTTGCCGGTACCGCATTCTGGTCGCCCACAATGCCCCCTTCGACCTTGCCTTCATTAACATTAAGCTGGGCGAAGCGATCGGCAAACGCATCGTCAACCCGGTGATCGATACGGTGCTTCTCACATCAGCTCTATTTTATCAGGTAACCGATTATTCCCTCGAAAACCTGGCCGCCCACTTCGACCTCGATTTGCAAGGAAGGCACAATGCCCTGGGTGACGCCCGCATTACCGCCTCCCTTTTTCTTAAACTCTTACCGGTTCTGGAAGCCAAAGGAGTGACCGACCTTTCCAAGCTGGCCGGGCTTTTTACCGACATGGACCCGGCGAAGGGGTATCCACTCATTTTTTAACCGGTTCTGTCATTTTTCAAACTGCACATCAAGGGTGCGCAGCCGGTTTATGGCAGCCGCTACTTCCAGGGAGCGGGGACGGGCATAATCACCGCGAGGCTGTTCCGGGCGGGGGGATATCGCTTCCAGTCCCTGCTCTTCAATTGTTTTTTCCAGCATGCCGGCTATATCTTTTATCGGGCGCCTCCCGTCGATAAGTTTCTTTTTCAAAGCATAATTGATCATATCACCGATCGCCCGGGTCTGGCTGGGATCGACAATTTGCTCCACGTGGTGCAGGTCAATCTCTTCAACGCCAAACTGCAGGCCCTCTATGCCGTGGGCCTTGATTTTCACCTTCCGCCCCTTATAAGGGTCGATGCTGCCGGGCTGCGGGATGCGATTCTTTATTTCTCCAAAAGCCTCCCCGCCTTCCGGCCGGCGCCGGCTGGGATGCTTTCGGGCAATTTCCCCGGCCTCTGCGGTAACTTCCCGGGGACGGTATTCTTCCATCATCAGCACCGTATCGGCAATATCAAAGTAATCGCCCGCTCCCCCGATGACCAGAACTGTGGAAACATCACGCTCATGGTAAAGCTGCTGCACCTTGTCGATAAAGGGAGTGATCGGTTCCTGCTGTTTGGCCACCAAAAGCTGCATGCGCATATCCCTGATCATAAAATTGGTGGCTGAGGTGTCTTCGTCTATCAGCAGGACCTTCGCCCCGGCTTCCAGCGCTTCAATGATATTGGCCGCCTGTGAAGTGCTGCCGCTGGCTTCCTCCGAAGAGAAAGCCCCCGTCTTCTGCCCAAAAGGCAGGTCGCTGATGAAAGGGCTGATGTTGACATTTTCCACCCGGCGGCCGTCTTCGGCTCGAATTTTAAATGCGGCGGGATCAGCCACCACCTTCTCGCGGCCGTCTCCGGGGATATGGTTGTAAACGCCTCTTTCCAGGGCTCTTAAAAGGGTCGACTTGCCGTGGTAACCGCCGCCCACAATCAGGATTACCCCCGAGGGGATCCCCATGCCGCGGACCCGGCCTTCATGCAAAGTTTCCAGTTCCACGGCCAGTTCCGGCGGCGCCTGAAAAGCAACCGCCCTGTTTTCAGGCAGAGGTCTCTGATCAACCCCGCTGCGCCGCGGCAGTATGGATCCATCGGCCACAAAAGCAATCAGCCCTTTCTCCCGGAGCCGGCTGCGGAGGACTTCCTGGTCTTCCGCCGTATAAACATGGCTGAACAGCTTTTCCCGGGAAAGGTTGGCAAAGATAAGGCTGCTCCTGACCAGTTCAGGCAGTTCCTCCAGGAGCATTTCCGCCGCCTCCTGTCCGAGAATACGGCGGCCGGCGGCGGGCATACCCGCAAAAAAGCGGGCTTCAACATATTTGTCATTTATTTTTAAACTGGTCCGCTCCAGCATCTCCTGGCCGGGCCGATCGATTTGAAAAGAACCGCTTTTACCGCTGCCGCGCCTTCCCCGCGATACTTTGCCGATATGGCTGTGAAAAACCCTGGTCAGATAATCGGCCAGGGCTGTCTCCCTGATTTTGGAAGAGTAGCTTTCCCGGGGAAAGTCCGCCCGGTGCTGCGGCACTCGAACCGCCAGCTGGGAGGGGGAAGCAAAGGGATCACCCTGGATATGGAAAACTAACAGTTCAAAATCCGGGAACCTGAACCGTTTGCCCTGGAGATCTTTGTAGTGCTTATAGCCTTTGCCGTCAATTTGTGAAAGTATCTGCCGCAGATTTTGCATGATCACCCTCCTCAGCAAACAGGGGCACGCAATACCGTGCCCCGGAAATATATCGCCTCAATAAGTTTATTGGAAAAAAGCACTGCCTGTCAAATCTTTGCTGTCATAAATGGCTGATTGATGTTGAAAGCTTACCACAAAACGGCCGCTTATTAACCGCCGATCAAATCCCGGGCAAGCCGGATCTGGTCTTTTACTGATCCGGTGGCGGTGCCGCCGCGGCTTGAACGGGAAGCAACCACCTTCTCCGGATCGAGCAGGGCCGAAATTTCATCGGCCAGCTTGTGATGAAAGCGGCGGCGGTTTTCCGGGGACAGTTCTTTCAACCGCATGCCCTCGCTCCGACAGAACCCGATCATTTCACCAATAATGTGGTGGGCTTCCCTGAAAGGTACGTTTTGTTTAACCAGGTGATCGGCCAGGTCGGTGGCACAGAGATAATCGTCATCCACTGCATCGGCCAGGCGCGAGCGGTTGACTTCCATTTTTAAGAGCATCTCCGCCAAAAGCGGCAGTGCCGCTTTTATTGTATCGACAGTATCAAACAAGCCCTCCTTGTCTTCCTGCATATCCTTGTTATAAGCAAGGGGCAGGCTTTTCATTACCGTCAGGATGGAGACGAGGCTCCCGTAAACCCGGCCGGTTTTACCCCGGATCAGTTCAGCCACATCGGGGTTTTTCTTTTGGGGCATCATACTGCTACCGGTAGTAAAAGCGTCGTCGATTTCGATAAAGCCAAACTCCGCCGATGACCAGAGCACCAGCTCCTCACAAAGTCTGCTTAAGTGCATCATCAGGGCGGCGGCAAAAGCTAAGAATTCGACAATAAAGTCCCGATCGCTTACAGCATCCATACTGTTTTCATAAAGGCCGCCGAACCCCAGTTTTTTGGCCACCTGTTCCCGGTCGATCGCAAAGCCCGTCCCGGCCAGGGCTCCTGCGCCCAGAGGCATTAAATCAGCTCTCTGCTTTGCTCCTGCAAGGCGTTCCCGATCGCGTTTCAGCATCCAAAAATAGGCCAGCAGGTGGTGGGCCAGGAGAACAGGCTGGGCCTTCTGCAGGTGGGTATAGCCGGGAATAACCACATCTTCATATTCCTCAGCCAGCTCTACCAGGACTTCCTGCAGGCGGAGCAGTGCCCGGTCAATGGCCTCAATTTCTTCTTTCAGGTAAAGATGCATATCTAAAGCAACCTGGTCGTTGCGGCTGCGGGCCGTGTGCAATTTGCCTCCTTTCGGCCCGATTAAATCAGTAAGCCTCTTTTCTATGTTCATATGGATATCTTCAAATTCGATATCATAGGGAAAGCAGCCGCTTAAAAGCTCCTGCCTGACCTCTTCCAGGCCCTTGAGAATTTCTTCCGCTTCGTCACCGGCAACAATTTCCCGTTCCGCCAGCATTTCCACATGAGCGGTGCTTCCCTTGACGTCACATAGCGCAAGCCGCCGATCAAAGGGCAGTGAAGCGGTAAAGTTAAGGACATTGTCATCAATTTTCCTCTTAAAACGTCCCTGCCATGGTCTTTTCAGCTTTTCGTCACCTCCCGGGCCCACTGTTTATTCCTCAGTTCGATCAACCCTTTTATTGTCAGCGGCAGGCCGTAAAGGTTAATAAAACCCTGGGCATCTTTCTGGTCGAACAGGTCGTCGGCTTCAAAGGTTGCCAGATCCGGATGGTAGAGGGTGTGCTCAGAATCTCTTCCGGTAACAACAATATTGCCCTTGTAAAGCTTTAAGTGGATCGTGCCGTTTACTGTTTCCTGGGTCTGGCGCACAAAAGCGTGCAGGGCTTCCCGCAGGGGAGTAAACCAGAGGCCGTAGTAAATCAGCTCGCCGTATTTCAGGGCGATCTGTTCCTTATAGCGGTAGGTTTCCCGATCCATGGTATACTGCTCCAGTTCGCGGTGGGCAAAGCTCAGCAGGGTGCCGCCCGGGGTCTCGTAAATCCCCCTTGATTTCATACCCAAAAGGCGGTTTTCCACCAGGTCGATCCGGCCCACACCATGCCTGCCGGCAATACAGTTAAGCTCTTCGAGCAGTTCTACCGGGGGCAGTTCTTTTTGGTTCACGCTAACCGGGATCCCTTTTTCCCAGCCGATCGAAAGTTCCTCGGGCTCTTCGGGTGCTTCCTGCGGGTCACGGGTCATCCTGAACATGTCCCGGCCGGGCTCCCGGTCCGGATCTTCCAGGATGCCTCCTTCGAAACTGATATGCCACAGGTTGCGGTCGATGCTGTACGGCTCTTCGGCGGTGACAGGAATAGGAATGTTGTGCTTGCAGGCATAATCGATACAGTCTGTGCGTGACTGCAATTCCCACTCGCGCCAGGGTGCCACTATTTTCAGGTAGGGATTTAAAGCTTTTACCGCAAATTCAAAGCGTACCTGGTCGTTGCCTTTGCCGGTGGCACCGTGAGCAACGGCGTTGGCTCCCACCGCTTTCGCTATTTCAACCATCTTCTTGCCAATTACCGGGCGCGCTATGGCAGTTCCGAGCAGGTACTTGCCTTCGTAAACCGCGCCCGCCTGGACCATGGGGAAAATATAATCCGTGACCAGCTCTTCGCGAATATCTTCGATAAACACCTTTGAGGCCCCTGTGTTGAGAGCTTTTTCTTCCAGGCCTTCCAGCTCTTCATCTCCCTGGCCGACATTGGCGGTCATCGCTATAACTTCGTAATCATAAGTTTCCTGGAGCCACCTGGCGATGATCGAAGTGTCCAGCCCGCCCGAATAGGCAAGGACAATTTTTTCTTTTGTCATTTATAATCTCCTCCTTATTTTTCAATTATCCTCTTCGCGGTCTTCTTCTTCCAGAAAACGCTTGATTATACTTAAGCCTTCTTCAAGCTCGCTGTTTGCAATGGTAAGCGGGGGCAAAAAGCGCAGGGTATAATCGCCGATGGCATTAATAAGCAGGCCTTCACTGGTGCACTTCTCCAGGATCCGGCCGGCCAGGGGTTTTTTTAATTCCAGGGCACAGATTAAACCCAGGCCGCGGAATTCCCTGACCAAACCGGGGTGGGCGGATGCCATTTTTTCCAGTTCCATTTTAACCGTCTTGCCCTTTTCCCTCACGTCTTTCAAAAAACCGTCCTGCTCCAAAACTCTCAGCACAGCCAGGGCCGCTTTGCAGATCACCGGGTTTCCACCAAAGGTGGAAGCATGGTCACCGGGCACCAGGATATCGGCATAAGGGGCGGCCGCCACCAGCACACCGACAGGCAGGCCGCCTCCCAATCCTTTGGCGGCTGTTAAAAGGTCGGGGCTGACTCCCCAGTTCTCAAAAGCCCACAGTGAGCCGGTCCTGCCCATACCGCACTGGACCTCGTCAAAAATAAGCAGGGCTTTATATCGGTCGCAGATTTCTCTCAGCTCTTCCAAAAAAGCACGTTCAGCCGGGTAGACGCCGCTTTCGCCCTGAATCGGCTCAACCATAACCGCGGCAGTTTGCTCGTCGACCAGGTTTGCAAACGAATCCGCTTCATTGAAAACGGCGTAGGCAAAACCTTCAACCAGGGGCTGAAAAGCTTTTTGATACTTCGGCTGGCCGGTGGCAGTCAAAGCGGCCAGGGTCCGGCCGTGAAATGATTGCTTGGCAGTTACTATCTTATACCGCCCGGCTCCGGACTTGCGGGCCAGCTTGATGGCGGCTTCGTTCGCTTCGGCCCCACTGTTGGCAAAAAAGACCTTGCCCCCGGGTAGCGTTTTCTCTACCAGCTGTTCGGCCAGTTGAACCTGAGGAGCGGTAAAATAAAGGTTTGAAGTATGAATTAATGTCGATACCTGTTCGTTTACCGCCTTTACCACCTCGGGGTGACAGTGGCCGAGCACGTTAACCGCCAGGCCGCTTAAAAAATCGAGATACCTTTTTCCCCTGTCATCCCAGACATAAGATCCCCGGCCTTCCACAAGGCAGGGAGTGCGATCTTTTTTTCGCCCGTAAGTATTGATAATATATTGTGCTTCCCTATCCTGCATACTGTCCAACGGTCTTAACCCCCCTTGCCGGCTTTACCGGACCACCATAGTCCCAATACCGGAATCAGTAAATATTTCCAGGATCAGCGAGTGAGACAGCCTGCCGTCAATAATATGCGTGCGGCGCACACCACCGTCCAGGGCCATCAGGCATGACTCCACTTTCGGGATCATGCCGCCGCTTATCTCCCCGCCTTCGATCATCGCCCTTATATCCCTGCGGTTGACCGCAGAGACAAACTCCTGCCTCCCGTCTTTCCAGCGATAGACACCCTCAACATCGGTCAGCAGGATCATCTTCTCCGCCTTTAAGGATACCGCCAGCTCTCCGGCCACATGATCGGCATTGATGTTGAGACTTTCCCCGTCCGTGCCGGTCCCGATAGAAGAAATAACCGGTATGTAACCATTTTCGCTGACCGTATGGATCAAGGCTGGATTGACCTGGATTATTTCACCGACCCGCCCCAGGTCGATTTTCTCCCCGGCGGGATCACCGTTTAACGCCTCCTGCTGCCGGCGCCTGGCCTGGAGAATCTCGCCGTCTCTTCCGCTTAAGCCGACCGCTTTTCCGCCTTGCCGGTTAAGCAGGCTGACCAGGTGCTGGTTTACCTTGCCCATTAAAACCATTTCCACAATTTCCATCGTTTCATCGTCGGTCACCCGCAGACCGTTGACAAAGTTGGCTTTTTTCCCCAGCTTCTCCATAACCTGGTTGATCTCTTTGCCCCCGCCGTGCACCAGAACCGGCTTGACCCCGATATATTTGAGCAGGACCAGGTCGAGGATTACCGATTCCATCAGCTCCGGTTTAACCATGGCCTGCCCGCCGTACTTGATTACAAAAAATTCTCCTGTAAATTTGCGCATATAGGGAAGCGCTTCAATTAACACTTCCGCCCTGGTTATACTGCGCATTGTTTCCTGATTCATAGCTGCCACCCGCTTTCATCTAAGAACGGTAATCGCTGTTTATACTGACATAATCGTGGCTCATATCGGTACCCCAGGCCGTAATTTCAGACGGCCCCTGCTTCAAATCGACTAAAACGGACACATCACGGTTTTGAAGAATCTTTTTAACTTCACCCTCGTCGAAAGAAACAGCGCCTCCGCCGGCCGCCACCTGGACTGGCCCGATAAAAATATCGACTTTTTCCGGTTGGAAATCGACGCCGGCATAGCCAAGGGCGGCCAAAATACGGCCCCAGTTGGCATCTTCCCCGTAAAAAGCGGTTTTTACCAGGGGAGAATTAAGGATACTGCGGGCCATAATCCGGGCTCCGGGTTCGTCGGCCGCACCCCTTACGGTAAGGGTGATCACCTTGGTTAATCCCTCCCCGTCTTCGACGATGCGGAACGCCAGCTCCCTGCAGACCCGGTTTAGCATATCTTTAAATTGATCGAAACCGCCGCCGTTTTTGCTTATTTCGATCCCCTCAGCCGAGCCGTTGGCCAGGATAAGGGCTGTGTCGTTGGTCGAGGTTTCCCCGTCCACGGTGATCGCGTTAAAGGTCCTGTCAACCGCTTCGGAAAAAAGCTCCTGCAAAAGTGAACGTTCAATTTTTACGTCTGTGGCTATAAAAGCCAGCATGGTGGCCATGTTGGGGCATATCATTCCCGAACCCTTGGCCATGCCGCCTATATTAAACCGCCCGCCGGGCAAATCACATTGGTAAGCAGTTTGCTTAATTTTCGTATCCGTGGTTAAAATTGCCTCGGCGGCCGTGTTGTCACTGCGCTGCCCTTTGCCCAACTCTGAAGCGGCGTGGGCGATACCAGTATTTATTTTTTCCATGGGCAAGGCCTCGCCGATAACCCCGGTCGAGCAAACCAGCACCTGCCCGGGATCCAGGTTTAACTCCACGGCAGCCTTTTCCGCCATGACGCGGGCATCTTTCAACCCCTGCTCGCCGGTACAGGCATTGGCATTGCCGCTGTTAATGACTACGGCCTGAATCTTGTTTTCCAGGTTTTCTTTGCAGATACGGATCGGTGGAGCCTTCACCAGGTTTTGGGTGAATACCCCGGCTGTTGAAGCTCCATTTTTGCTGTAAATCAAGGCTAAATCCTTTTTACCTTTTTTTAGCCCGCATGCTACCCCGGCGGCCTTAAATCCTCCGGCTGCCGTGATCCCCTTATTCTCCAATTTTTCCCACTTCTTGACTGTGTGCATTGCGTTGCCTCCTTAAACTGCCACCTGCTTCAAACCTGTATCTTCAGCCAGGTCCAACATAATATTCATGTTCTGCACGGCCTGCCCGGAGGCGCCCTTGACCAGGTTGTCAATAGCCGAAACAATGATGAGTCGCCCGGTTCGCCGATCCATTTTCAGGGCGATATCGCAGTAGTTGCTGCCGCGTACAAGACGGGTTTCAGGTAAAACCGGTGCATCCAAAACCCTGACAAACGGACATCCGGCGTAAAAGTTTTGATATAGACCGGCCAGTTCTTCTTCAGTTTTTTGCCTTTCGAGCTTAAGGTAAATAGTGCTTAAAATGCCGCGCACCATCGGCACCAGGTGCGGGGTAAAGCTGACCTTGATCTCGGTGCCGGCCAGGCGGCCCAGCTCCTGCTCTATTTCCGGGATGTGCTGGTGTGAAGCGACCCGGTAAGCTTTGAAGTTTTCCGTACACTCGGGGAAATGAAACGGCTGTTTTGGTGCCCTTCCGGCCCCGGAAACACCGGATTTGGCATCGATAATGATGCTCGCCGGATCAACCCGCTCATGCTTCAGCAGCGGCGCCAGGGCAAGCAGGACGGAAGTCGGATAACAACCCGGATTGGCCACCAGACTGGCCGCCGCTATCTCTTTTCTGTACAGTTCGGTCAGGCCGTAGACCGATTGTTCCAGCAGATCCGGGTAGTCATGTTCCAGGCCGTACCATTGTTTATACAGCCCGGCTTTTTTAAGCCTAAAGTCGGCGCTTAAATCGACAACCCTGCAGCCATTCTCCAGCAAGGTCGACACTACCGGGGCGGATTGTCCGTGCGGCAGAGCACAAAAAACCAGCCCGGCAGTTTCGGAGGCACGCTCAGCCTGCATCGGTTCCAGGATCGTATCAATCCGGCCGCAAAACTGTGGATGAATATCGCTAAATTTTTCCCCGGCATGGCTTTCCGAGCTCAGGTAAGAAAGCTTAACCTCCGGGTGGGCAATAAGCAGGCGAACAAGCTCAATTCCGGTGTAACCGGTCGCCCCTAAAACTGCCGCGTCAACCATGTGCAAACCCTCCCGTGAATTGAAAAAGCCCCTCGTCCATCAAAGGACGAGAGGCTCGCGGTACCACCTTTATTGATCGGCTAAAATTAGCCGATCCCCTCAAACCGTTTTCACGGAAAACGGTTTTGATAACGGTATAAAACCGGGCCGGCCTACGCACCGGATCTTCGATCCGGCTTCAACCACCGCCTCCGGGGTGCGCTTCACCGCTTGCTTCAGGTCCGGACTTTCACCAACTCCGGCTCGCTTTCACCGCCACAAATCGGTTACTCTCCCCATCACGGGCTTTATGATATTATAAAAAAGTTTACCACACTCTGATCATTTGTCAAGGGGTGGGACAAAATTTACAGCGGAATATTGCCGTGCTTGCGCGGCGGCCGCTGTTCGCGCTTGTTTTCCACCATTTCCAGGCCGCGGATCAGGTAGTCGCGGGTCTGGCGGGGGTCGATCACCTCGTCGATCCAGCCCCTGGCCGCGGCAATGTAGGGATTGGCATAGCGGTAGCGGTACTCTTCGACCAGCTCTCCGCGCTTCTTATCTTTGTCATCGGCCGCTTCCAGCTCGCGGCGGTTGACTATGTTGACCGCGCCTTCGGGACCCATGACGGCAATCTCCGCCGAGGGCCAGGCCAGGCAAATATCGGCCCCCAAAGAACGGGAGTTCATGGCGATGTAGGCTCCCCCGTAGGCCTTGCGCAGGATGACCGAAAGCTGGGGCACGGTCGCCTCCGAGTAGGCATAGAGGACCTTGGCCCCGTGCCGGATCACCCCGCCCCACTCCTGCTCAACCCCGGGAAGGTAGCCCGGCACATCGACAAAGGTGACAAGGGGCAGGTTGAAGGAGTCGCAGAAGCGGACAAAGCGGGCAATCTTGTCCGAAGAGTTCACATCCAAACAGCCGGCTTTGACCTGGGGCTGGTTGGCTATAATGCCCACAGGCCGCCCG
>PUNU01000019.1 GCA_003551865.1 Syntrophomonadaceae bacterium | reverse complement strand
GAGGTGTTCGGTCCCGATAAAATTATGGTTTAAACGTTTGGCCTCTTCCTGGGATAAAACCAGCACCTGCTGGGCTCTTTCCGTAAATCGTCCAAACATAAACATCTAAATTCACCTCTTCCATTCTAGTATCCAGCATTTATTCTACTGTCCGTCCCTTTGACGGGAGGACGGCGGGTCTGTCACATTGCTTGAGGCTTTTGCCTTCACCTTCATTGTGTCTTTTCCGCCGGTGCCTGTCAACTGAGTTTATTCTTATCCTGAACAATAACTTTTGCCTCAACTCCAGTATATCAATAAACTGTCAAGCTGGACAGGGTGGCAGATCCGCCCTCTCCCCGTCGTTTATGCTTCCTGGAAGCGAGCCAGGGCCTCTTTAATGCGCAGCGGCCGCTCCAGGTTCCTTTCGCTGTTATCCAGCTCTTTTCCGGCTAAAAGCTGCAGACAGCCGGGGCGGATCAGGACCAGCAGTTCGTTTAAGAGCTTGTGGTCGACCGCCTTGATCAGGCCCAGGTCGTAACCGAGGCGCAGGTCGGAGATGAGCTGGACGGCCTCGCGGGAGCTCATCAGCTGGGCATTTTTCAAGAGGCCTAAAGCCCGCCAGGCCTTGTCGGCCAGGCCGGCCCGGTTTTTGTCCAGCTGAACCTGCCGGGCGTCCTGCTCCTGCTCGATGAGCTGGCGGATGATGCTGTAGAGGTTGGCCGTAATTTCCTCTTCGCTCTGCCCCAGGGTGACCTGGTTGGAAACCTGGACCAGGTTGCCGATTATCTTGGTCCCCTCGCCGTAGAGGCCGCGCACCGCCAAACCCACCTGGGAAAGGGCCCTTAGGAAGCGGTTGATCTGGCCGCTCATGATCAGGGCCGGCAGGTGGAGCATCACTGAAACCCGCATGCCCGTGCCGATGTTGGTGGGGCAGGCGGTCAGGTAGCCGTACTGCTCGTCGAAAACGTAATCGAGATCGCCTTCCAGCATATTGTCGTAGGCGTCGGTTTCCTGCCAGGCTTCTTCAAGCTGGAGCCCGGGTAAAATGGCCTGGATGCGCAGGTGATCTTCTTCGTTGACCATGATGCTCACCGCTTCGTCGCGGCGCAGCAGCAGAGCCCCGTTTTTCGATTCACGGGCCAAATAAGGGCTGGCCAGGTGTTTTTCGACCAGGGCCTGTTTTTCCAGGGCGGACAGCTTCGCCATGGGCCAGTACTTTAAGTCGCCGAAGCCCTCGTTTGCCCCGGTGACGGCACAGACTTTCTCCTGCACGGCCAGGGTCTCTTCTTCTGAAGCCAGGCAGGGGAAATGATGGCCTTTAAGGTTGCGGGCAATCCGCACCCGGGAGCTGATCACGATTTCGCTTTCCGGACCGCCGCCTTCCATCCAGCGGCTCAAGCCGTACTCAAGCTGGTTCACTTTTATTCCCCTTTGCCGTCTTGATCCTTTTTATTTTCCTCGTCACTGTTTTCTTCCAGGCTTTCCTCTTCTTTAGCCAGTTCTTTCTCCAGGTTCCTGATGCGGTCGCGCAGGCGGGCCGCCTCTTCGAATTCTTCGTTTTGGATCTTTTCCTGCAGTTGTTCTTTCAGCTGATCCCGCTCGCGCAGGTACCTGACCCTGCTTTGGGCCCGGGCCGGCACCTTGCCGGTGTGGGCAGTGCCGGTATGAATGCGCTGCAGAAGGGGTTTTAGCCTTTCTTCAAAGGCGTAAAAACATTCACTGCAGCCGATCCTGCCGATCTGGCTGAACTGGGCAAAGCTCAGGCCGCAGGACGGGCACTGCAGCTTGGCGGCATTCCTCGCTTCGCGGCTGCCGAGCAGGTGCTGGTTAAGGATACTGCTGAAAAGCTCGTGCAGGGAATACTTGGACTCGGACGAAAACTCCAGCTCTTCCTTGGAGCGGGCACACTGCTCGCACAGAAACAGCTCGGTTTTTTCACCGTCCACCGATTTGATGATGTGCACGTTCGCCTCGTTTTGCCCGCATTCCTGGCATATCATTGTATCGCTCACAAGCTTTCCGCCGGCCGCCTAAAAGCCGGCTTTTAAAAGTTCTTCCAGGACAGCGCCCAGCAGTTTGCGCTGCAGGCGCCTGGTTTTTTCCCTGCTGATCCCGCAGGAATCGTAGATGCTGTCCCGGATAATTGCTTCCAGCAGGCGGGTCTCCCGCCTGGAGACTATTTTTTCGTCCTGCAGTCTTTTCAAGATCTGCCCGAGCTTGAGCGGTTCGAAATCTTCTCCGTTAAGTGTGCCGAGCGCATCGCGCCAGGGACGGGTACCGGGAGAATCAAGGCGGTAAATCCTGATCCAACCGCCGCCGCCGCGCCTGCTTTCGACCAGGTAACCACGTTCCGGAGAAAAGCGCCGCTCTAAAACATAGTTGATCTGAGAAGGCACACAGGCAAATTTGCCGGCCAGTTCCCGGCGCTGCACCTCGATGTAGTGCTTCGGGCTCAGGGCCAGCATTTTCTTTAAATATTCTTCTATATAATCTGTCAGGTTGGGCATAATTGCCCCGCCTTTCACCGCATCCTTTGTCTGACCTTCTCTGACCTTGGCTATACTATCTCATCAGCGGTGAAATATGGCAAGGGGCGATGTGGGGCTAGGTGGTGACTGGGGGGCTTTAAGGGGAGTTCTTACCCTCAATTCTTCAATCAGCGGCTTTTTACTTCCTTTTACGGTTCAATGTGTTGGCAGGCATTTCGTTACAGTATCTCTTCAGGCTTGTCTTCTTTTTCGACGAGCTCGCCTTCCCAGCGGATTTCGGTTATCCCTTTAAGGCCGTAGATGCGCTTGAAAAGCCTGTCCAGGTCTAAATCAGGCGGGGGTTCGACCAGGAACTCTATGTTGATCATTTCTTCCTCACCGTCTTCCCGCTGTTCCGGATCACCCAGTTCACTTTTCCTGATGTTAATGCGCATATCGCCGAGGGTGGCGCCGATCCGGCCGAGCAGACCGGGCCGGTCTACGGCCCTGACCAGCAAATTCTTCAGGCGGCGCCGTTTAAGCATATACCACTCGGCCTGCCTCAACAGGAGCAGGCTGACCAGGACAAACACGGTGGTTAAGGCGCCGCCCAGGTAGAAACCGATGCCCACGGCCAGGCCGACCCCGGCGACCACCCAGATGCTGGCCGCGGTGGTCAGACCGCGCACCCCGCCGCGCTGCTGGAGGATGGTGCCGGCCCCGATAAAGCCGATCCCGGTAACCACTCCGGCGGCGATGCGGCCGGGGTCGGCAACGAAGCTCTCGCCGAGCTGTTCACCGAACCCGTAGGCGGACACCATCATCATCAGGCAGGATCCGGTGCAGACCAAAATATGGGTGCGCAGGCCGGCCGGGCGGTTGTGCCTCTCGCGTTCGAAGCCGATCATACCGCCGAGGATGAGCGCCAGGATCAGCCGGAATGCTATTTCCCAATTGTCAAGCAGCATTTACCGCAAACCTCCTTCGCCTCAGTCTAAAACAAACTGGGCCGCTGCGCTGGCGGCGATGGCGCCGTCGGAAGCGGCGGTGATCACCTGGCGCAGGTATTTCTGGCGGATATCGCCGGCGGCGTAGACCCCGGGAACACTGGTTTCCATCCTGCCGCCGGTAATGATAAAGCCGTTTTCGCTTACCTCCAGTGCTCCTTCGTCAAGAAACTCGGTCTTCGGCCTGCGCCCGGCATAGATAAAGATCCCGTTCACGTCGAGCTCATCCTCCCGGCCTGACCGGTTTACGATCAGCCGGCTTACCTTGTTCTCGCCTTCTATTCTGCTGACGGTGGTGTTCCAGAGCACCTCGACGCCGGGCAGTTCGAGCACTTTATCCTGCAGGGCTTTTACCCCGCGGAACCTGTCGCGGCGGTGGATGAGATATATTTTGGCGGCAAAGCGGTCGAGGAAGAGCGTTTCTTCCAGGGCGGCGTTTCCCCCGCCGACCACGGCCACTTCCTTGTCACGGAAAAAGGCGGCGTCACAGGTGGCGCAGTAGGAAACACCGCGTCCCAGCAGCTCTTTCTCGCCTTCCACCCCGAGGAAATTGGGCTCAGTCCCGGTGGCAATGAGGAGCGCCTTTCCCGTAAACTCCCCGGCCATGCTGTGTACGACCTTGTTTTCTTCGTTTAAGACAACCTTTTCCACCTGGGCGGTGTGCACGGGCACATTT
>PUNU01000079.1 GCA_003551865.1 Syntrophomonadaceae bacterium | reverse complement strand
GGGGGGCCCACCCCCATCTCCTGTATAGTTCGCCCACTCTATCTTAAAGTGTGCCTCGTGGCACACAACCGTCCCCATGGCACAGCTTTTCACTCAACAAGGTCAATAGGCTGTGTAGTTACGTTCTGTTTTTAATTCACAGCTGTGGCAAGCCGGCGCTCACGGATCACTCGCCTGGAATTCCTAACGGCTCGCTTTATGTTCGCTTCCGGCTTGCAACATCTTCTATAGATAAAGAGTTGTTGTAATAATTGCCAAATCACGCTCTTGATAAGTTGACAGGGCACTAGCTCTCCCGGGTTACTTTGGGACCGCGCAGCAGGGCCACCTTGCCGGTCCGGACAATTTCCCTGATTCCAAAGTCCACCAATAGCAGTTTGATTGCTTCCAGTTTTTCATCATGCCCTGTCACTTCAATAACCATGGAGTCCGGAGATACATCAATAACTTTGCCCCGAAATGTTTCTACAATCTGCTGGATATCACTGCGGCTGCCGGGCTCAGCATTGACTTTGATCAGCATCAGTTCGCGCATTACCGAGGGCTCACTGGAAAGATTGCTTACCCTGATTACATTAACCAGCTTGTGAAGCTGTTTGGCGACCTGCTCAACTATGGTATCGCTGCCTTCGACGGTGATTGTCATCCGGGAGATGCCGGGAGTTACGGTCTCACCAACGGCAATATTTTCAATATTAAAGCCGCGGCGGCTAAAAAGTCCCGCCACCCGGGTCAAAACACCCGGTTTATTTTCAACCAGCACGGCCAGCACGTGCTTCATTTCTGATCACCCCCGACAATAATTTCGTTAATCGGTTGATTGGGAGCCACCATCGGATAAACGTTTTCCTCGGGCTCAACAACAAAATCAATCAGCACCGGCCCTTTTTCAGCCAGGGCCTTTTCTATAGCGCCGGTTGCTTCTTTCTCGGTTTCCGCCCGCAATCCCTTCGCCCCGTAAGCTTCGGCCACCCGGACAAAATCAGGGTTGCACTTCAAGGCGGTGCAGGCATAACGTTTATCAAAAAAGATATCCTGCCACTGGCGGACCATACCCAGGTACCCGTTGTTGATCACGGCAATAATTATGTCGATTTGATTGTAAACTGCCGTAGCCAGTTCCTGGATATTCATCTGGAAGCCCCCGTCTCCGGAAATGCAGACAACCCGTTTATCCGGAGCGGCCAGCTTGGCGCCGACAGCCGCCGGGAACCCATAGCCCATCGTTCCCAGCCCTCCCGAAGTAATGAAGGTATTCGGCTCGCGGACTACAAAATGCTGGGCGGCCCACATCTGGTGTTGTCCAACGTCGGTGGCCACAATTCGCTCTTCTTCACAAAGCCTGCTCAGTTCTTTAATTACAAACTGGGGTTTCAACGACCCTTCCGGGCTGTTGGCCCACCCCGGGAGGGGATGCCGGTTCTGCCAGGCCGTGATCTTTTTCCACCATTTGGATGTATGCCCGGGACGCAGTTTTTTCTTCAGGGCTTCCAAAACGAGCTTAACATCGCCGACAATGGGTATATCTATTTGAACATTTTTACCAATTTCGGCCGGATCGATATCGATGTGAATGATCCTGGCACTGCTGGCAAATGACTCAAGTTTGCCGGTAACCCGATCATCAAACCTCACCCCGGCGGCAATGATCAAGTCGGCTTCGCTTAAAGCATAATTGGCCGTAACACTGCCGTGCATGCCGGGCATGCCCAGGAAGAGCCTGCCGTCGCCAGGATAAGCGCCCAACCCCATCAGGGTAAGAATGACCGGGATTTGTGCTTCTTCGGCAAATTCCCCCAGCACCTGGGAAGCGCCGGAGCGGATCAAGCCGCCGCCTCCGAAAAACACGGGCTGTCTGGCATCACGGATCGCTTTAACCGCACGGCTGATCTGACCGGCATGTCCTTCATAAGTCGGTTTATAGCCGGCAATATCACAGTTCCGGTCGTAGTGGAAAGGGGCTTCCTGGTCAAAAACGTCTTTGGGCACATCTATTAATACCGGTCCCCGCCTCCCGGTCGAAGCTATATAGAAAGCTTCAGAGAGGATCCCCGGGAGGTCTTCAACCTGCTTGACCAGGTAATTATGCTTGGTTATTGGGAGAGTAATTCCCGTAATATCGGCTTCCTGGAATGCATCAGTTCCAATAGCCCGGGATGCTACCTGACCGGTTATTAAAACAAGGGGCACCGAATCCATATAAGCGTTGGCTATTCCCGTAACCAGGTTGGTCGCGCCCGGACCGGAAGTGGCAAAAACTACCCCGGGCTTACCGGTAACCCTGGCATAGCCGTCGGCGGCATGCACGGCCGCCTGCTCATGCCGGACCAGGATATGCTTAATTGAGGCATCATAAAGCTGGTTATAAAGGGGCAAAACCGCTCCGCCGGGAAAGCCGAAAATTATTTCCACCCCTTCTTTCTCCAGCGCGGACATAATCATGGCCGAACCCCTGGCTGCCTTTTTCTTCATAGCTGCTCACCCGTTTCCCCTGTAGAAATATCTTCCAGTACAGCTCCGCTGCCCGCTGAAGAAACCTGCCTGGCATAACGCTTCAAGTAACCCCGGTTAATCTTTGGTTCAGGCTTACGCCAGCTGTTCCGGCGCCTGGCAAGCTCTTGTTCTGATAATTTCAATTCCAGGGTCCGGTTTGGGAGGTCGATGGAAATCAAATCGCCGTCTTCAACCAGGGCCAGCGGCCCACCGGAAGCAGCCTCGGGAGAAACATGGCCTATCGAAGCCCCCCTGGTCGCTCCTGAAAACCGCCCGTCGGTAATAAGGGCGACTTTTTCATCCATACCCCTGCCGGCCAGGGCAGCCGTAGGGGCCAGCATCTCGCGCATTCCAGGCCCTCCGCGGGGGCCTTCATAGCGAATAACCACAACGCTTCTTTCGGCGACAGCATTATTATTAATCGCTTCAACCGCGCTTTCTTCGCTGTCAAAAACCCGGGCCGGCCCTTCGAAACACTGCATTGTCTTTGAAACGGCTCCCTGCTTGACTACGGCTCCCCCCGGGGCGAGGCTGCCGAAAAGAACGGCCAGGCCGCCTTCCGGCCGGTAAGGCTGCTCCGGTGAGCGGATCACCGCCCGATCAACGGTTTCCACCGCCTCAAGGTTATCGGCAATTGACCTGCCGGTAACGGTCAGCAGCCCGGGATCGATCAAGCTCGCCCGGGACAACTCTTTCATTACCGCTTTAACACCGCCTGCCCTGTCCAGGTCCTCAATCCGATCCGGTCCGGCCGGGCTCAGGTGGCAGATCTGGGGGGTGCGTCTGCTGATCTCGTTTACCCGGTCCATCTTCAGGCGAAAACCCCGCTCATGAGCCAGGGCGGTTAAATGCAGGAGGGTATTGGTCGAACAGCCCAGGGCCATATCAACGGCAAGGGCATTGTCAAAAGCTCCAGGGATCAAGATTTTGCCGGCAGTAAGACCGGCTTTAAGCAGGGCCATTGCCCGGATGCCCGCTTCTTTGGCCAGGTGCAGCCTACCGGCGCTTATTGCCGGGATGGTTCCGTTTCCGGGAAGTGCAATCCCCAGGGCTTCGGCCATACAGTTCATCGAATTGGCCGTAAACATTCCGGCACAGGATCCGCAGCCGGGGCAGGCCCGCAGGGCCATTTCTTCCAGTTCTTCTTCGGTCATCCGTCCCGAGCGGACGGAACCGATCCCCTCAAATAAACTGCTCAAATCAATTTTTGTCCCTTTATAATTACCGGCCAGCATTGGACCACCGCTGAGGAGAACTGCGGGCAGGTCGAGCCTGGCTGCGGCCATCATCATTCCGGGGGTAATTTTGTCACAGTTAGTAATGAGAATAAGGGCGTCAAAGCAGTGCGCCTCGGCCATGATCTCAATGCTGTCGGCCACTATTTCACGGCTGGCCAGGGAATAATGCATGCCGGCATGATTCATGGCAATACCGTCACAAACAGCGATCGTCGAAAACTCGATCGGCGTGCCTCCGCCGATCCTCACGCCGGCCCCGGCTGCATCGGCCAGTGCTCCAAGGTGAACATGACCGGGAACAATTTCGTTGGCTGAGTTTACGATCCCGACCAGGGGGCGTTTAAGTTCTTCAGGATGGAACCCGGCGGCACTGAACAGCGAGCGGTGGGGGGCCCGGTCAATGCCTTCTGTTACTTTGCGGCTGCGCATGATTAACCTCCCAG
>PUNU01000273.1 GCA_003551865.1 Syntrophomonadaceae bacterium | reverse complement strand
TGGGGCGCTTTTTTACTGGCTTTTAATACACTGACCCTTGATCTGGCCCCGCCGGAACGGCGCGGTGAAGCCCTGGGCATTATGGGCATCGCTCCGCCCTTGTCTCTTGCCACGGCGCCGCTTATCAGTGAGCAGCTGCGCATAGCAACCGAGAGTAATTTTTTACTTTTATTTATGCTGGCCTCGACGGCGGCCCTGATTGCACTTATATCCGGCTCCCTGGTTCGGGAGCCGAACATGGAAAAAGGTGAAAGTGAAAAACCCGCCTTGCTTTCACGCAGGGTATTGTTTCCTTCCCTGATCATGTTTTTCATGACCTTTACCCTTGGCGGCATACTGACCTTTCTGCCCCTCCTCGGGGAAGTGCGCAATATCAAGGCCGTCGGATACTTTTTTACAGTATTTGCTTTTATGGCGATGCTTTCCCGTCCCGCCGCCGGCCTGCTTTCCGATCGGCTGGGCAGGGCAAAAGTATTTTTGCCCGCCCTGGTAGTTGCTTCGGGTGCCCTGGCCCTGATTGCCGTGACCTACACGGTTGAACAGCTCCTGGTAAGCGCTTTTCTTTTTGGGATCAGTTTTGGTTCAGCCCACTCGGCGGTTATGGCCCTGGCCGCTGATAAGCTGTCGGTGGTGGAAAGAGGGGTTGGAATGGCTACCTTTACGGCCGCTTTCGACCTGGGAATTGTAGCAGGTTCGGTTGTTCTGGGCATTCTTCTGACCTGGTTCAGCTTTACTGTCATATTTGCCGTATGTGCCCTGATAATGCTGCTGCCGGTTATGATCTATACCTTAAAACAGAGGAAGTTGCCGGAGCAAATAGGTTAAAAAGCATTCAAAAGTGGCAAGTGCTTATAGGAGGAAGAATACCTGCCTATGGTGAATTAACCTGCGTCGTCTCCATTTTGTGGAGTCAATACAATGGCTTGACCAATATTTTAAGCCAAACGTAACTACTCAGGCCTAACCCGCTATGCCATAGGGGACGGTTCCATCGTTTTCCCTCCGGCCTTCGCTGCGCTCAAGAACGTTCGAACCGTCCCCATGGCACAGCTTTTCATTCAACAAGGACAATAGGCTGAGTAGTTACAGCCAAACAAGCAATGGTATGCTTTAGCAGATAATTTGCTAAGAAAGGAGCTGTTTAGGGTATGGGCGCCGGCCTGGCTTATAAAATACTACGGGAACACCTGGTGGAGGGAGAGTTCAAAAAAGGAGCGGAAATTGGTATCCGCATCGATCAAACCCTGACCCAGGATGCAACGGGAACCATGGCTTACCTGCAGTTGGAAGCCCTGGGAATAGAAAAGGTGCAAACTGAGCTGTCGGTAAGCTATATTGACCACAATACCCTGCAGAATGGTTTTGAAAACGCCGATGATCACCGCTATCTCCAATCGGCCGCGGCCCGCTTTGGGGTCTGGTTTTCGCGCCCCGGAAACGGTATCTGCCACCAGGTGCACCTTGAGCGTTTTGGTGTTCCCGGAAAGACCCTGCTTGGCTCGGACAGCCATACTCCCACCGCCGGGGGGCTTGGGATGCTCGGCATCGGGGCCGGCGGCCTGGATGTAGCCGTGGCTATGGCGGGTGCGCCCTTCTACCTGGTTGTGCCGGCTGTGCTCAAAGTAAACCTGGTGGGCGAACTTCCTCCCTGGGTGGGAGCCAAAGACATCATTCTTGAACTGCTGCGCCGGCTCTCAGTTAAAGGCGGAGTGGGCAGGATTATTGAATACGGGGGGCCGGGTGTAAAGGGCCTTTCTGTTCCGGAGAGGGCGACGATAACCAATATGGGGGCGGAACTGGGAGCAACCGCCTCCATTTTTCCCAGCGATGAAGAAACCGGAAGGTTTTTAAGAAGCCAGGAGCGGGAGAATGCCTGGGTGCCGCTGGAAGCCGATTCCGATGCTGAATATGACGAGGAAATTAACCTTGAGCTGGACAAACTCGAACCGATGGCGGCGGCACCGCACAGCCCCGACGATGTCAAGCCACTTAAAGAGATTGAGCCTTTGGCGGTGGACCAGGTGGCCGTGGGCAGCTGTACCAACGGTTCGTATCATGACCTGCGCCTGCTTGCGGAAATATTGAAAGACCGGGTTGTGCACCCCAAGGTTAGCCTGGTGGTTTCTCCCGGTTCCCGGCAGGCTCTTATGACCCTGACCCGGGAAGGGGTGCTGGAAAATTTGATCGCTTCGGGGGCTCGCATCCTTGAAACGGCCTGCGGTCCCTGTATTGGCATGGGCCAGGCTCCGCCGTCAGGCGGGGTTTCTGTACGCACTTTTAACCGCAATTTCGCCGGCCGCAGTGGCACGGCAGATGCCCGGGTTTACCTGGCCGGTCCGGCGGCAGCGGCGGCGGCCGCCCTGAAAGGATTTATCACTGATCCCCGAGAACTTGGCCGCTGTCCCCGTTTGCCCGCACCGCCGCAGCCGGTTATTGACGACCGGATGCTTATAGCTCCCCTGGAAGACGGCAGTAAAGTAAAGATAATCCGCGGCCCGAATATTAAGCCTTTGCCTCTTAATGAACCGTTGCCGGAAAAAATTGAGGCCGGGGTTTTGCTCAACGCCGGGGACAATGTAACTACAGATGACATTCTGCCCGGCGGCTCAAAAGTGCTGCCGTTAAGGTCAAACCTGGAAGCGTTAAGTGAGCATGTATTTGCTTATCTCGAACCGGATTTTCCAAGGCGGGCCCTGGAGTACGGCAGCGGTATTATTATCGCCGGTGAGAACTATGGCCAGGGTTCAAGCCGTGAACATGCCGCCCTGGCCCCAAGGCACCTGGGGGTTAGAGCGGTTTTGGCCCTTTCTTTTGCCCGTATCCATCATGCCAACCTGGTAAATTTTGGCATATTGCCGCTTACATTCTGTCATGCAAGAGATTATCAGCAGATTTCTGTAGGGGATGCTCTGGTGGTCGATAATGTTCACGAACAGCTGGAAAAAGGAAAGCTGGTCATCCTTCGTCCGGATGACGGCTTGCAAATAGAGACAGTACACAGTTTGTCACCCCGGCAGATTGAAGTTGTTAAAGCCGGGGGTTTACTAAACCATTGTCGGCAGGAGCGTTAAGTGCTATGGCAAAAGCGCAGGCCATGGTTTTTTCATGTGTCATTGAAATTAAAACCGCTGCAATATTTCGCTCGCCGGCCAGCCGGGAAGCTTCTCCGTGAAGCATAACCAGGGGCCGGCATCCGGGTGAGGTTACGATCTCCACTTCTTTTAAGGCTGCCGGACCGATGCCACAGCCAATCGCCTTTAACACCGCCTCTTTGGCGGCAAAACGTGCAGCCAGGGCTGCCAACGAGCGGCTCCGGGCTATGAAACTTTCTTTTTCCCGTCCGGTCAATATTCTGTCCGGGAAACGTTCGGGAAATTTTTGATAAACTTCGCCGATCCGCTCTATCGATACCAGGTCCACCCCGACACCGAGGATCACATTAATCCACCCCAATGATTGTTCAATGTTATTCATATTATAGCAGTTATAATTTCGGCTGTATAAAGCGGCGGTCCGGGCGGGGCCCGGTAAGACGGGCGAAGACTGAATGTAAAGCCTGGGAGGCGGCCGGCACAAGTTCGCCGGTGAGCCGCCGCACTTGCATGCGAACATTAAATGGGGCACTAATGCAGTCAAAACTCTGACACAATAAATGTAAATAATATAAACCGGTTTTTATTTACGAAGCTATGACTCTCATTTTAATTTTCAAAATACCTTGCTTTTTGACTGCAGTTGTGGTAGTGTCTACTTGATATAACACCTTGGTTCTCAAGGTAATTTTAGGAGGTAATCTTTTAATGCAAGGTAAGGTCAAATGGTTTAACCCTGAAAAGGGGTACGGCTTCATTGAAGTTGAGGAAGGCAAGGATGTGTTTGTGCATTATTCAGAAATTCAGGAGGAAGGCTTCAAGACTTTAGAGGAAGGCCAGGCAGTTGAATTCGAAATTGTCGAAGGAAACCGCGGGCCGCAGGCCGCAAACGTGGTTAAGATATAGATTCGGGCCCACCTGAGTCAAAGAACGAAAACGTTTGGTCTTATAGCCGGCATCATAATGCCGGCTTTTATTTTTTTAGTAACTACTCAGCCTATTGTCCTTGTTGAATGAAAAGCTGTGCCATGGGGACGGTTCGAGCGTTCCTGAGCGCAGCGAAGGCCGAAGGGAAAACGATGGAACCGTCCCCTATGGCACAG
>PUNU01000220.1 GCA_003551865.1 Syntrophomonadaceae bacterium | reverse complement strand
CTGAGTAAAGACAATTCAGGAGCGCTGCTAAACGCCCTCAGGCAGCGCTGGAAATTTGCCCTGGTCGACGAGTTCCAGGATACCGATCCGGTCCAGTGGGAAATTTTCCGGCGAATTTTTGTCGACGGCACAGACGGGCACCGCCTGTTTGTCATCGGCGACCCCAAGCAGGCCATTTACAGTTTCCGGGGAGCGGACGTATATACTTACGAGCTGGCCAAAAACTGCCTGATCGGAGAGCACAAAGCTTCACGACTGCCCCTGACAAAGAACTTCCGCTCCACCAGGCCTTTAATCGAAGCGATCAACGAGATCCTGGAAGTTGAGGATACCCGGGGTGAAAGCTTTTTCGACGGTCTTAACCGCTATGATGAGCCGGTTAAGTGCGGCGACGAATCCCGCACTGCCGAAGAGGCGGGGAGGCCCTCGGTCCCGGTTCACCTGATCCACCTTCACGGCGGTGGGAAAAAGCTTTCCGCTTCCCTGGTCAGAAGGGGTGTGGCCCATTTTATCGGCGAGGAGATTATCAGGCTGACCGGTCCGCAGGGCCGCCTGGTAACAGGCATCCGGGATAAAGAACCGGAGCCGATCAAGCTGAGCGATATTTACATTCTCACCCGGACGGCCAGAGAAGGCCGGGAAATCGGCGAAGTCCTGCGCAGTTACGGTATTCCCCATGCCTTTTACAAGCAGGAGGGCCTTTTTAAGACCGACGAAGCCGAAAATGTTCACAAACTGCTCTGCGCCATCGATACACCGACCGAGCTCGCCGCCCGCCTTTCGGCCTGGCTCACTCCCTTCTTTGGGGTGGCTCTGACAGACCTACCGGCCTGGCGGGAGGCCGGTGAAAGCCACCCGCTGACCGGCCTGCTTTTGGAATGGAAAAGTCTGGCCGACGAACAGGCCTGGTCCCGGCTTTTTGAAGCTGTTGTGACAGATTCGGGGCTGGTGCGGCGCCTCGTTTTTTCCGGGAATGAACGCGCCCTTACCAACTACCTGCACCTCTTTGAACTGCTGCTGGCCGAAGCCCACGCGCGCCCGCTCACCCTGGCCGAACTGGCCCGCGGGCTAAAGGCGCGAATAGACGGGAGAAAAATGCCGGAAGGTCGGGAAGGTGACACCCAGAGGCTGGAAACGGACAAAGAAGCGGTGCAGATTTTAACCATGCACAAGGCCAAGGGGCTCGAAGCCGAAGTGGTTTTCATCGGCGGGGGTTTCGGCACCCCGCGGGGCGGAGGAATAGAAATGAGCATCTACCATCAAAATTACGAGCGCCGCCTGCACATCGGCAGGGCGGTCGGTAAAATAGCGGCGGCCGTCGCAAAAGAAAACAGCGAGGAAAACCAGCGCCTGATGTATGTTTCTATGACCAGGGCAAAGTCCCGGCTTTACCTGCCCTACTTCGGCAGGGCCCCGGCCGGGGCCACAGACGACGTCAGTTACGGTTTCAGCAGGCTGGGCGACTTCTACAGTAAACTGCAGAAACAGCTTGACCTGCTGAGGGAAAACGGCAGGCTGGAAGACAAAGGCCGCTACGAACTGCGGACCGCCTCCTGCATAAAGCGGGCGCCGCGGGAGCAGGGCACGGAAATCGAGCCAAAAGGCCGGCTCGACGAAAGTCTGCTTGAACCGCCTGCCTCCAAAGCCGGCGAGGCGGAGCGGATCAGGCCCGGCCACCTCGGCGTTTTGCTTACCAGCTACACCCGGATGAACCGCGGAAAGAGCTGGCAGCCGCCCGGCGCCGATGAAGACGAGCAGGCAGCCCGGCGGGACGAGGAAGTGGCGGGCGAAGTTCGGCCGGCGAGTATCCCGGGTGGACTTGCCGGGGAAGGTGCGGGAGCCGGTTTAGGGATCACCGGAGAAGCGGAAGCGGAAAAAGCCGGCCCTGAAGCCGCTTTGGAAATCCCCGGGGGCCGGGAAGCCGGGGTTTTACTGCATGCCCTGCTCGAAGATACCCCGGCGGAAGAAATAAGGGATCTGAGCTTTGAAAAGTGGTCATCGTTGGCCGCGGTGCAGCAGCGTACAAAGGCCACCCTGAGGAGCCACGGTTTTTCCGGGGAGCACCTTTTAGCGGTTTTGCAGCTGGTTTACAGTGCGCTCAAAACACCCGTTTATGTGCGCAGCCGTGAAAACAATGCCCTGCTTGAAATGCCCGGCGGCATTGCCGCGGCCCCCCGGCAGCGCAGCGAAATTTCTTTTGCCTATCCTATTCCGGAAGCTTTTCATCCGCTTCTGGCCGGCCGACAGGGCGCCTCAGGGCAGGGGGAGCGGCCTGCCTTTGAAGCGGTACGCGGCTATTTGCAGGGGTTGATCGATCTCGTTTTCGAGCATGGGAACAAGGTCTACCTGCTCGACTGGAAAAGCGACTGGCTTCCGGCATTTAACGAAACCGTCCTCGATGCCCACGTTAAAACAAATTACCTCCTGCAGGCAAAAGTATATACCCTGGCCTTGATCCGCCTGCTGGGCATCAGCTGTGAAGAGGAGTATGAATCAGGTTTCGGCGGGATTCTTTACGCTTTTCTCAGGGGCATGATCCGGGAAAGCGGTGAGACCTGCCCTGCAGCTGCCGGCGAGGAAGCCGTTTGGTTTTCCCGGCCGCCCTGGAATGAGATCGCCGCCTGGGAAAATGAGCTACTGGCCCGTAAAGAATGGGGCGGCGAAGTAATCCAGTTGAAAGAGCGAAGGTCGGGATAAAAAGCGGTTTGCCGGTTCCGGCACAGTATGCCGGCTTGAGGCTAAAAAGTTGCGGAGGAAGGAACTGAGATTATGGCTTTTAATATCAACTGGACCCCGATGGGCTGCGGTACCCGGGCGCCGGGGCTTTCCGAGAAAGCACCCGGCGAAGGGCCCGATTTTCCCGGTGATTTTTTGCCCCGGATGGAGCACCTCGAGCCGGGCATCGAGGCTGTCTTCTTTGCCTGGGAAATCGCCCGCCTGGCCGGTGATAAATTAAACCGGGAGCAGCAGCGGGCCCTGATGCTGCTGATCCTCGCCGCCCGGCTGGCTTCGACGGAGGGCAGCACCAGGCTGCCCCTTGCCTCCGGCGGCCACCTTGACCGGGCCCTCGAAGATTTAAAAGCATCCGATGAGGAGCGCAATGCGGTTGAAAGCCTGCTCGCCGGTGTGCAGGCAAAAGCCGGCGCTTTACACGATTCTCCCCTGGCCGAAATTATCGGCGGACCGGGAAACTACCGGCCGCTTATTATCGATCATGACAGCCTCTACATCCAAAAGCTCCATGTGCTGGAGGCCCGTGTCGGCAGGGCCCTTCGTGAACGCATTGCCGCTGCAGCCGGTCCCGGAAACGGGGGGGAAAGTAAAAAACCGGACCGGGCGGTTGAAGATGCCCTGCACGAGGTTTTCGAAAGCGCCCCCGAAGGCCCTTCCGGCAGAGTCGAGCTGGACGCAGAGCAAAAAGAAGCCGTGCGCACCGCTTTAAGCGGCCGCATCGCCGTAATCAGCGGGAAGCCCGGAAGCGGCAAGACCTCGATCATTAACAGTGTGCTGCGCGCTCTTTCAAGGACAGGCAGCCCCCCGCTGGAGTCAATAGTCCTTGCCGCCCCGACCGGAAAAGCGGCTGACAGAATGCGCCAGTCGATCGCCGGCCAGCTGGCCATGCTGTCCGGCGCTGAAGACGCCGACCGCAGGCTTGCCGAAAACTGCCCTCCCGCCCTGACCCTGCATCGCCTGCTCGGATACTCACCCACCCACGACCGCTTTCGGCACGACGAAAATAACCCGCTTGCGGAGCAGCTGGTCATCGTCGACGAAAGCTCGATGATCGACCTGGCCATGATGGACCGCCTCCTGCGGGCCCTGCAGCCGAAGGCGCGCGTGGTTTTCCTGGGCGACGCAGATCAGCTCCCTTCAATCGAAGCTGGAGCGGTTATGCGCGACCTTTGCCGCTCACAGCTTGCCGCCGAAAAAGGCAGAGTTGTAGTTTTAAAGAAAAGCTACCGCGCGCGGGAGGAAGATTCAAGCGGCCGCCGGGTTCTCGACAGCGCAGCCGCCGTTAACGAAGGCAGGCCGCCGGCGAAAGCGGAAAGCGGCAGGGCTCCGCTTACAAAGAAGAAGGCTTCGGAACTTATTTTTACGGGGGTAGAGCATCTTTCGCCGGGCGATGATAATCAGCGCCGGGACCTTTTTGAGCGGTGGTACAGGCGCCTCCGGGACACCCTGCCCGACCTGGACGAGCGCCTGGCCCGTGAATATACCG
>PUNU01000060.1 GCA_003551865.1 Syntrophomonadaceae bacterium | reverse complement strand
TTTCCCGAAAAGGGCTCTCACCAGAGCTTTTAATTACGGTGATAAAGTGATGGCAGATATTGAGCAGAGGAAAAAAAGACTTGGTTCCAGGAAAGAAAAGCTGAAATTTATTGAGCAAACCAGCCCTGATTATATTCTCTTTATTGCTTTTGAAATCATGTTTTACGGCATTGTTTCCATGAACTACCTGGATCAGGCCAGGAACCTAATTAGTAAATACGAGATTGACCCGGTGGAAGTGGACAAGGTAGAAAAATCAGTTCCCAACTGTATAACCACGGAAATGGGGCTTGATATGCTGCAGGCGGCAAAAAGGATAGATCAGGCCGGAGAGGAGCCCTCTCACGGTCATCCTGAAATCAAATATTTGCTTGAAAAATACGGGCACAGGTCAGTATCAGAAATAGATGTCGGCATACCCAGATGGAATGAAGACCCGGAATATGTAACCGGCCTGATCAAATCTTATATTGAGCACAAAACTTACCGGGAAGGGATTGAAAAGTTTTACCGGGAACAGGAAGAGGCGGAAAGGGCAATCGATAGAATTGTTTCCCAGCTTAAACTGCAGGGAGCCGGCAGAGATGTGGCAAAGGTTAGAAACTGGCTGAAGGGCCACCGGGAACTGTACGGGATCAGGGAGTATCCCAAATTTGTTTTGCTCAAGGCCATTGCAACCTACCGGGAGATGTTTTTGGAGATTGGTGCGGAACTGCAGGAGGAAGGCCGGTTGGATCGTAAGGAAGATATATTCATGGTTACCCTAAAAGATCTGGAATCCGGCGAAAATCTGCAGGCTAAGGTCGGGCAGAACCGGCTGGAATACGATAAAGAAACCAGAAGAGCTTCCGTGCCCCGCGTTATGACCAGTACCGGAGAAACTTTCTATTCTGCTTCTCCGGGTGAGGGTGAAGATTCCGACAAGGGAGTGCCTGTATCGCCTGGTTCTTGCGAAGGAACGATTAAAGTGCTTAATACTCCAGGGGAAGCAGAGAAATTAAACCAGGGTGATATAATGGTTACCGCTGCCACCAACCCGGCCTGGACTCCCCTGTTTATGATCATCGGTGGTTTAATCATGGAAACCGGAGGCCCCATCTCCCACGGTTCTGTTGTGGCCAGGGAATACGGCATACCGGCTGTTGTCGGGGTGAAGGATGCTACATCCCGGTTTATAGACGGACAAAAAGTCAGGCTTAACGGTGAAACTGGTAAAGTAGAGATCTTGAGCGGTTGATTGATTCTATTCATGGCTTCGAGAATTATAGGGTCAGGGCAAAAGGTCTAGTTTTTGAGCCAGGGCCACGGCTTCTGCCCTGCTCCTGGCTCCCAGCTTTCCGTAGATGTTGCTGGTGTACCATTTAACCGTTCCCACCGACAGGAAAAGCTCTTGGGATATTTCCCGGTTGGAATAGCCTGCGGCTAGGAGCTTTAAAATTTCCAGTTCCCGCTCGTTAAGCTCTTCAACCAGCTGCCGGCCTGTTTTTTGTCTTGCTTCATCTCTTTTCTCTTTTTTACCAGGCGCCTTCTTTTCGCTCTTGATTAGCTTATATATTTCAGCTGCATATTCGATTAGTTCCTTGTTATCCGGAAGAGGTTTTTTATTCTTTCCATTATTCAATATCCGGTAAAAAACCGGTTCCAGTTCCCGTCCTTCATCGATGAATACCTGGAAATAGCCTGCCTCATTTCCGGTTGAAAGTGCTTCAACTAGAAAAGTTTCCGCTTTTTCGGGCCTGCCTATTTTTTCTTCCATCAGGCTTTTAAGAAGTTTGGTTTCAAGCAAGTGCTTCTGGTTCCCTCCGCTGCTGACAAATTTCTCTATTTTCTCTAAAAGCGGGCCTATCAGGTCCCGGTTCTCTTCGGCATTGCCGGCCATGACCCTGGCCAGGGTCAAGTAGCCTTTTTCACTGCTGAAGGAAACCTTGCCAACTGTTGTGATACCCGCTTCAGCCAGGGTCTTTGCCGCCTTAGCCGGATCACCTAATTCGTAGTAAGTTCGCGCCTCCCAGGCAGCGGCTGGGATAATAACAAATTGAGGCAACCCCAGTTCCCGGTTAAGTTCCTTTATCTTACCGGTAATTTCTAAAATCTGCTGCAGGTTACCCCTGGAAAAGGAGAGCGCAGCACTGAAAAGGTAGTTCATGCCTAAAAAAGGTTTTTCCGGTTTACTGATGGCAAGGCCTTTTTTAATACAGTTTTCCGCTTCTTCAAGATCCCCCTTTTCTCTTAGAATTTCCCCGAACAGGGCCCATAGGCATCCGACCCGGGGCAGCTTAGAAAAACCGTGATCGTCGGCAAATTTTATAATTTCCCGGGCCAGTTCTTCGGCTTCTTTAAGTTTTCCCAGGTAGTAGAGAGTATGGGTTAATTTGAAACCGGCGGTTACAGTGGAATGGTTAATGCCTGAATCACGGCTGATTTGGAGCGCTTTTTGTAAGTACGGATAAGCCTTATTGAAATCACCGGACATAAAATTTGCATCACCGGAGATGATCGCTGCGTAAATGCGCCAGAAACTGGTATGGGCAGGGAGCAGTTGGAGGGCAGTTTCTGCGTACTCCAGGGCCCGGGGGGTATTGTTTTCGCAGAAATTGAAATACATCTTCAAAAGGGCCATGGTCCCCTGGAACTCCTGCTGTTTTTTTTGGTCATCATAGCTGAGGTTTTCCGCCATCTGCATTAATTTTTCCGCTTCCTCATTGTTTTGCCGGACAAAACGGTAGAGGGCTTTGTAGGAAAGGAGGATGGGGAATTCGGCCAGGACTTGATCGGGTAATTCTTCCAGGCATTCCCTTGTCAGGCCCGATCCTTCGGTAACCATGATTTGTTCAAAATGCCGGTCCAGGATAGCGGCGGCTTGTTGTTGATTCCCGGCGCTGCGGGCGTGGCGGAGTGCTTCTCCCGGTTCTTCCGCTTCCAGGAACCATTTTGCCGCTTTTTCATGCTGTTCAGTTTCCTTGCCGGGATGGGTTTCTTCCAGCTGGCGCCTGATTAAGTCGGCAAAAAGGGGATGGTAACGGAACCAGGTTCTTTTGTCATCAAGAGGGGTGATAAAGAGCTGCTTGTGGTTTAAAGTGGCCAGCATCTCTTCTCCGTCCGTTCTTCCGGTAAGGGCGTTACAGAGGGAAGGGGAGAGCCGGTTTAGCACTGCGGTCTGGATCAGGAAATTTTGGACCGGTTCCGGCTGCCTGCGAAAGACTTCTTCGCTGAGAAACTGGAATACATCCTGGTGGCTTCCGGTAAAGTGCTTGATAAACTCATCCTTGTCGAGGCTGGTTGATATTGAGTAAGCAGCCAGCTGCAGGCCGGTAATCCAGCCCCTGGTTTTTTGATGCAGGTTTTCAAGTTGGGGTTTGCTGATTGCCAGGTTTTTGATTTCGTTAACATAGCAGCTTGTCTCTTCTTTAGTCAGCTGCAGGTCTGATTGCCTGATTTCAAGCATTTTATCCTTTGCCCGCCAACGGTGCAGGGGCCAGGGGGGATCTGACCTGGTTGCCAGGACCAGGTGCAGAGTTGCCGGCAGGTTTTCAATAAAGAAAATCATGCCTTGATGGATTGCCTGTTTTTCAATCAGGTGGTAGTCGTCAATAACCAGGTAAAGCGGTTCTTTTAGGGCAAATAAATCGTTCAATAGCGGGGTGAGGAAGGTTTCAATCCCGGTTTGCGCTTCAGTTCCCCGGGTGGAGGAGGAGAGGATTTCCAGGGCTCCCTTGCCGATCTCGGGTCTGCAGGTTTGCAGGGCTGAAACCAGGTACAACCAGAACCTTTCTGTTTCGTTATCCCTGTCATCGAGAGATAACCAGGCCGCCTGCTCTTCCGATCCCTTTAACCACTGCCGGGCCAGGGTGGTCTTGCCGGAACCGGCCGGTGCCGAAATCAGGGTCAGGGGGCGGGTGAATTTACTGCTGGTAACCAATCCCGCCTTTATTTTTTCCACTATATTCGGCCTGTCGATTGTACAGGGGGCAAGGGGCGGCATGTAAACCTTGATTTTTAAAATATCACCCGGCATCTCTTTCAACCTCCGTCTTGTAAAAGTTCTTTACGGGCTTCCTTAATCCTTCTCAGGTGGTGGAATTAGCCGCCCTGATAGCTGTTCAAGCCCGTAATTGCAGGCCTGGAGTTTGTTGCCGGAAAGGCTCAGCCTTTTCGTTGAAGGCTGCCGGTTTGTTTTGCTTAAACCAACCTTTGGCAGGTTGCTTGGAAGTGGTCCTGTTGTAAGATTAACCTAACCAGGCAGTCCTGC
>PUNU01000219.1 GCA_003551865.1 Syntrophomonadaceae bacterium | reverse complement strand
TTATATCGCCCTGGTTAAAGCCGTAGTATAACACTTTTCCCGGGAAGCGTTTTCCAAGCTTTTGGAGGCGGGGATCATCGCCGTTCAAAACAGCTACCCCGCCTGAGCCGAGGTAATCTAACAACTCTCCTTTCGCCTGGGCAATGGCCTCGACTGAGCCGAGCAGCTCGATATGAGCTTCCCCAATATTGGTAATCACGCCAATCGAGGGCCTGGCTATATCGCACAGGGTTGTGATTTCACCGGCGGCACTCATGCCCATTTCGAACACGGCCACCTGGTAGTCGCCTTCCATCTCCATTATGGTAAGCGGCAGCCCGATTTCATTGTTCAGGTTGCCCGGTGTTTTCAATACGCTGTACTTTGCCGAGAGCACCCCGGCTGTAAAATCTTTGGTCGTTGTTTTTCCACTGCTGCCCGTGATGCCAATAATTGGCAGATCAAAGCGTTTCCTGTAGACGGCGGCAAGCTCCTGCAGGGCAGTCAGCGAATCATCAACCTCGATGAGCAGAAAATTTTCGGGCACAGCAGGATCGGGTGTTCGGCTCAGCTCGTGAAAAGCGCCGGCTGCTCCTGCCCTGCTTGCCTGAGCAATGTAAAGATGACCGTCGGTATGTTCTCCCCTTAAGGGGATGAACAAATCACCCTTTTTTACCTGCCGCGAATCTATGGCTAAACCGGTAACCACCTGCCCGGGATCGCCCTGAAGCAGTTTGCCACGGCAAGCTTCAATTATTTCGGCTCCGCTCAGCTTCATCGCTCCGTGCTCTCCTTTATTCCTGTTCAGCGTCATCAGGCAGCACCTGTGACGGGCTAACCTGCAAATATTTCATGGTATCCTCCATAATCCGGCTGAAAAGGGGGGCACTTGTATGCACCCCGAGACGCGGTCCCTTTGTCACTCCGTCCACCGCCACATAGAGAACCAGGCGGGGGTTTTCAACCGGGGCAAAGCCAACAAATGAATAGATATATTCATCTTTCATGTACTCTTTATCCGGATCAAGCTTTTCCGCCGTCCCGGTTTTACCGGCCGCCCGGTAACCTTCCACCGCCGCAGCTCTTCCTGTTCCTTCCAAAACGACATTCTCCATCATTTCTATCAGTTTGGCGGATGTTTCAGCGGAAACCACCTGCCTGACCATTTCCGGCTTTTGCTTGAATACAGTGTCACCCTCTATGCTTCGCACTTCCTCCACCAGGTAGGGTTTATAAAGATAGCCGCCGTTAATCATGGCCGCAACGGCCACTGTCTGCTGGATCGGGGAGACTGATACTCCCTGGCCAAAAGCGGTCGTGGCCAGCTCCAGCGGCCCCATGTTGTCGGGCGTAAAAATCAAGCCTGAACTTTCTCCGGGATAATCAACCCCGGTCGGTTCTCCATAACCAAAAGCTTCTATATAACGCGTTAGTTCTTCTTTGCCCAGCCGCCTGCCCAGCTCGATAAAGGCCGGGTTGCAGGAAGCGCCTAAAGACTCAAAAAAATTAATCTCTCCGTGCCCTCCCCGATCCGAGGTCCAGCAGTTAATACGGCGCCCCTCTATCGTTGTATGTCCGGAGCAGGAAAAACTTTCTTCCGGGTTAAACAACCCCTCTTCGATCACAGCCGCCAGGGTAACCATTTTAAAAGTTGACCCGGGCTCAAAAGATGAAGTAAACGGGGCGAGCTTCCATCTCTCCGGGTCGTAATCCCGGTAGGAATCAGGGTTATAGTCCGGCCTGGCAGCAGCAGCCAGCACCGCCCCACTGTAAGGATCAACGGCCACCGCCATGGCCTGCCTGGGTGCCGATTCCTGCATTGTCCGCTCCAGCTCTCTTTCAACGATATGCTGTATTGTTTCATCAATGGACAGGTGCAAGTTGTAACCCTGTTCTGGTTGAACAGAACGGGTAAAATCATGCGGCACCTGGCGGCCTCTGGCGTCCGCCGGGAATAGAAAAATACCTTCACTACCGGCCAGGTAGTTTTCGTAATAAGCCTCCAGGCCGGCTAAACCCTGATCCGTACCGGCAAAACCAAGCAGCTGGGAAGCCAGGTTCCCACCCGGATAGTATCTTTTCTCTTCACTAAAAAATATAATGCCGGGTAAATTCATATCACGCACCGCTTCCGCAACCTCGGGATTTACTTTGCGTTTAATATATACTGCACTGCGCTCCAGGGAAATCAACTCGTAGATTTCTTCTTCATTCATATTCAGCACAGGGGCCAGGGCAGCGGACACCGCCCGACGATCCTCCACCCGGGGAGGAATGGCGGCAACAGTTTGGGCGCTTGTGCTGCCGGCCAGCAGGCGGCCCCGGCTGTCATAGATCGAACCCCTTGCTGTGCTGACCGGGACATTATGGCTCCACTGTTCCCAGGCCTGCTCGTAGAGCTCATCGGCACGGACAATTTGAATCCAGGCCAGCCTGCCAATCAGGTAAGTGATAAGCAGTACTGTAACTACAAATGCGATAATTACCCTTACTCTAACAGCAGACCGGCCTGCGACAATATTGGCCACTTAGATTCACTCTCCCGGTCGATTAATGTTATCCCTTTCGGCAGTGATCACTTTTAACTGCCCCACTTCGGGATCGACCAACCCCAACTCCTCGCGGGCAACTTTTTCGATCCGACTGATTGAACCAAGCCGGGCAGCTTCCAACTCAAGACTGCGGTTTTCTTCCTTGAGCGCAGACAACTCGGTACGGGCATTACTCATCCGGTAATTAAGGACAACAAGTGACGAATACTGGGCAACCACAACCAGGCTGAGGACGAAACAGCCGATCATTATTGAGAGCAGTTTCACCTTTTTTAAACGGCGTTCGGGCTGGGGCCTGAAATGCGGTTCGCCTGCCGGTTGAGCCGGAGAAATTACCCGAGTTTTAGCCGAATATTCTCTTGCCTGCTGCATTTCATACACCTTCTTTCCGAACAACCTTTTTATTGCGTTCTGCCGCCCTTAACCGGGCACTGCGTGCCCGGGGATTGCTTCTTACTTCCGCTTCGGAAGGCTTTACCGCCCCGGTAGTCAAAACTTTAAGGACGGCTTCTCCTCCACAGACACAGGGCATCTTTGGTGGACAACTGCAACCCGTGGCCTGCTCCCGAAAGTAGCGCTTTATTAAACGATCTTCAAGAGAATGATAAGAAATCACACATATTCTTCCTTTTGGAGCCAGGCATTTTACGGCCTGCGGCAGTACAGCTTCTATATTTTCAAGTTCACTGTTGACAGCTAGACGGAGGGCCTGGAAAACCCGCCTTGCAGGATGCCCTCCCTGGCGGCGGTAGCGTGCCGGGATTGCTTCTTTCACTATTTCCGCCAGCTGCCTGCTGTCTGTAATCGGCCCCTTTTGTTCCCGCTCCCGGACCACAGCCGCCGCTATACGTTTGGACCATCTTTCCTCACCGTAGCTTAAAAAAATTTCGGCCAGTTCATCAACCGGATATTCATTAACTATTTTTTGAGCTGTCAAAGAGCGGCGGCGATCCATGCGCATATCCAGATCGCCTTCCCGGTGAAAAGAAAAACCGCGTCCGGGATCCATCAACTGTATGGTAGATGCTCCAAGATCTATCAGAATACCATCTGCCGCCGTATATCCCACTTCTTTCAGCAGCTCTTCCAGCCTGGTGTAATCTTCACGGAGCAGGGTAACTTTTTCGCCGAAGCGGGCCAACCTTTCACCGGCCCTCCTTAAGGCCGCGTCGTCCCAGTCAATCCCAATCAGGCGGCCGCCGGCTGTAAGCCTTTCACAAACCGCCTCGGCGTGCCCGCCGTCCCCGACCGTTGCGTCAACATACACTCCATCAGGGCGACAGGCAAGATAGTAAAGCACTTCTTTTTCCATCACCGGCAAATGCAGTTCAACCATGAGACAACACCACGTTTAAAGGTCGAAATCGACCAGTTTTTCGGCAAGCTCTTCGTAGTTGTCATCCGCTTTACCGAAATACTCTCTCCATGCCGGTTCACTCCACAGCTCCACTCGATTCGAAACGCCTATAATCATTACATCTTTTTCAATGCCGGCATATTCCCGCAGGTTTTGCGGAATCAGCACCCGGCCCTGCTTATCGGTTTCAACTTCCATCGCCCCGGAGAAAAAGAGGCGCATAAAAGCGCGCGAGTCGCTTCTGGTAAAAGGAAGCTGTTTTAACTTTTGTTCCAGGCGAGTCCATTCGGCCAGGGGATAAACGAAAAGACAGTGATCGAGGCCGCGGGTAACCACAAAACGATCCCCCAAACCTTCACGGAGGCGTGAAGGAATTATCACTCTTCCTTTTCCATCGAGGGAATGTAGATATTCGCCTGTGAACATGTGTTCGCCCCCATATCGGTCAACCTTAACCACTTTTCACCACTTTACACCACTTTTCTCTAAATTTCAACCCCTTTTCTCAATTTCCTGCCTGTTTTTTTAAAAAAATATAAAAAAAAGAGGAAATTTGACATTCCATCCCCGTTTAACGCACTAATTATTTCCATTTTTGCTTTTTCCGGTTTGCAAAATCTCCTCTAGTGTCCTGTCAATTAACTTTGTTCTGTTTTTAATTCACATCTGTTGTAATAATTGTCAAACCACGCTCATATTATGTTGGCAGGGCACCAGATTGAAAACATTTGCAGCAGCTACCAAATCATGCTCATTATTAGATGGCAGGCACCGGTTACAAACCGTAGATGGTGTTTTATAACTTTGTGTTCTCCGGTTTAACAGTCAAGCCGCTAGCGCAGGTAATCGAGGAAGCTTGTGGCGATGAAGAAGTAAATCAAAAGGCCGGTAACATCTTTAATTGTCGTGACAAAAGGGCCGGCGGTAAGCGCCGGATCAATATTTACCTTACTGCAAACCAGCGGCACCAGGGTGCCGATCAAAGCGGCAACGCTGATTGTGGCCAGCATCGAAAAACCTACCACCAGGCCAAGATAGGGATTGCCCTGCCATAAGAAAGTCACAACGGAGATCAATGCGCCGCTTATTACGCCAAGGGTCAGGCCAATGCGAATTTCCCGAAAAAAGTAAGGCCATGCCTCGGATTGATCTATTTGTCCGGTGGCAAGCCCCCGGACAAATATGGTTGAAGACTGTGTACCAACATTGCCGCCCATATCCATGATCACCGGGATAAATACAGCAAGAATAACGATTGCTTCCAGGGTGCTTTCATATCCGCCGATCACGCTGCCGGAAACAAACCCGCCAAACATGCTAATCAGCAGCCAGGGTAAGCGCAGGCGAACCACCTTGCTCACCGGAGCTTCAGTAAGTTCCATTCCGACAACCTCACCGGCCCCGGCCAGGCGGTAGATATCTTCTGTTGCTTCCTGCTCCATAACATCGATTACGTCGTCGACAGTGATAATCCCCAGCAGGCGCTCCTTATCATCGACAACCGGGATGGCCAGCAAATCATATTTTGAAACCACCCGGGCCACTTCTTCCTGGTCAAGCTGGGCATTGACGCTGATCACATTGCGGCGCATTACATCCTTGACCAGGGTTCCGTCCGATGCGGCAATCAATTCGCGAAGTGAAATAACCCCGATCAGGCGGCCGCTTTCGTCAACTACGTAAACATAATAAATCGTTTCCGCCTCGGGAGCGATATCTCTTAACCGGGCAATAGCCTCTTCGACCGGTATGTCCTCGGGAAGCGATATAAGCTCGGTGGTCATAATTCCACCGGCGCTCTCTTCGGGGTATTTGAGCAGCTCCCCGAAGTCTACCGGTTCTTCTTCTTCCTTAATCAGATCCAGCATTTCTTCCGCTTCTTCAGGCGAGAGCTCACCAATCAGGTCGGCGGCATCGTCCGAAGCCAGGTTCATAAGTATTGCCTTGGCCCGGCTCCGATCCAGGAGCCTTAAAATTTCGGCCTGCTCAAAGTCTTCCATTTCCTGAAAAATTAAGGCAGCTTCGGTTTCGTTTAGCTTTTGTATCAGGTCGACTTTTTGCTCGATACCCAGGTCTTCAATTAAGTCAAGCAGATCGCCGGGGTGCGTGCCTGATTTGAGTTCCCGGCTGATCAACAAGTGGATATGCTCTTCAGTCAATGGCCTCACCTCCCCGCAGCATGCTGGAACTCCGCTTAAACAACCTTTATTATAGCACGCTGTTGGGCAATAAAAAACCCCGCCGTGCCGTGGGCCCGTAGTTTTGAACGGTTCCTCCCGAAGGTGGGTGCCCTCTCAGCTGTTTTACAGGTCCTTTTTTAAAAGGCATCTGCGCCGCAGCTGAAGCCCGGGCTCCCGTTGTTTAAGTGTTGGCTCAAAACTTTTTCGGGTTTCACGAACACAGCAGGGTTCAATTACAATTGTCTAACATTTCCTGTAGAAATGATAACATAAAACCCGCACACCTGCAAGAGAATCTTTGTTTGCCGGCTTAATTGATCAGCTTATTTTTCTTTGTTGTCCTTATCCGGGGGCTGAATTTTTAATTTTAACTCTTCAAGCTGTTGTTCCGATACCGCAGCGGGTGCGGCTGTCATCAGGCAGCTGGCGGCCGCTGTTTTTGGAAAAGGAATGACCTGTCGGATTGACTCGTCACCGCTTAATAAAGCGATTATCCGATCAAGGCCCAGGGCAATGCCTTCGTGCGGAGGAGCCCCGAAGGAAAGGGCTTCCAACAGGAAGCCAAACTTTTCCCTGCCTTCTTCTTCGGACAATCCCAGCAGTTGAAAGATTCTGGCCTGGATCTCACTGTCATGAATACGAACACTGCCTCCGCCAATTTCTACACCGTCGAGAACCAGGTCGTACGCCCGGGCTCGGATGGCAAGGGGATCGCTGTCCAAAAGCGGCATATCTCCCCGGTGAGGTGCGGTAAAGGGATGGTGATCGGAATCATAGCGCTGTTCTTCTTCGTTAAAGTGGAAAAGCGGAAAGTCGACCACCCATAGGAAGTGGGGTTCCGCCGATTTTCTTTCCGGGGCCAGGCGGCGGCGCAGACCGCCCAGGACCTCGCAGGTTACTTCCCAGCGGTCGGCAACAAACAGCAGGACATCACCGGGCTCGGCTTCCATTTTCATGTTGATTTTTTCGGCCAGGGAGGGACTGAAAAATTTACTGATCGGCGAGCGCCAGCCGTCGGCTTCGACATAAACCCAGGCCAGACCCCTGGCACCAAGCTGGCGGGCAAAAAGGGTCAGATCATCCAAATCCTTCCGGCTCATGTTCCCACCGCCGGGAACCCGCAGGCCCTTTACCGAGCCTCCCTCTTCCAGGGCTGACTGGAAAACCTTAAATTCGCTTTCGTCTGCCAGATCATCCAAAGCAACCAGTTCCATCTCGTAGCGCAAATCGGGCTTGTCCGACCCAAAGCGGTTCATTGCCTCGGTGTAGGGCATCCGGGGAAAAGGCCTTTTTGCTTCTATACCGTGAATCTCTTTCCAGAGCTTGGCCACCATTCCTTCAGTGAGGGCAAAAAGGTTTTCCAACCCGAAAAAGGAGGTTTCAATATCGACCTGGGTAAACTCCGGCTGCCGGTCGGCCCTTAAATCTTCATCGCGGAAGCAGCGCACAATCTGAAAATAGCGCTCAATCCCGCTGACCATCAGGAGCTGTTTAAAAAGCTGGGGAGACTGGGGCAGGGCATAAAATGAACCGGCATGAATGCGGCTGGGCACCAGAAAATCGCGCGCTCCTTCCGGGGTGCTCCGGGTGAGCATCGGAGTCTCGATTTCCAAAAAATCATAATCGTCCAAGTAATCACGGATCAACTTGACGGCACGATGGCGCAGCTGCAGGCGCTTCAGCATCTCAGGGCGTCGCAGATCAAGGTAGCGATAGCGCAGGCGCAGGTTCTCGTCGACGTTGATCCCGTCTTCAATATAGAAAGGCGGAGTTTTTGAACTGTTTAATATTTCCATTCCAGAAATATGAACTTCAATTTCGCCGGTTGGCAAGGTCGGGTTAATGTTATCTTCCGCTCTTTTTAAAATTTCCCCTTCTACGGCAACAACGTATTCACTGCGCAGGCTTTCCGCCAGATTGAACAGCTCATCACCTCTCTGCTGATCAAAAACCAGCTGGATCACCCCGCTGCGATCTCTTAAGTCAATGAAGATCAGGCCTCCGTGATCCCGCCGCCGGCCGACCCAACCGGTCAACCTGACCTTTTGGCTTACATGATCCAGGCTGAGAGCTCCGCAGTAATGTGTTTTTAGATCGGCATCCTCCACAGGTGCAGGAAGGATCACTTCGCTCCCCCGGTCTTTTTTGGTGGAAATTCCTGTTCGACCGTGGTCTTGGGTAAGCAGGGCGGTAAAATCTTTACGGGGCAAGTTTTTCTGCTCACCGCTGTCCATATCGCGCAAAAGAACCCGGTTTTGTTCAATCTCCTCTTCACCTATGATGGCCACCTTTTGATAACCTTTTCTTCCGGCATACTTCATTTGGGCCTTGAGGCTTCTGCCAAGCAGGTCAACTTCGGCGGCAAAACCTTTCAAGCGCAGCTCATTTGCCAGGGCCAGGGCTTCCCCTTCCAGGCCGTCTCCGGCGGCGGCAACAAACAGGGAAATATCCGATTCAGGAATGATTTTGCTCCAATCCATGGACAAAATAATCCTCTCTACGCCGAAAGCAACCCCCGTAGCGGAAGTGGGAGGGCCGCCAATATGTTCAACCAGGTAATCGTAGCGGCCGCCCCCGCAGAGCGAGGACTGGACCCCGGCTTGGCCGGCCGTTATCTCAAATGCCGTGCGGGTATAGTAATCAAGACCGCGGACCAGGTTGGGATTAAGGGTAAACGGGATCTGCAGTTTTTCCAGCAGCTCCCTGAGTGTGGCAAAGTTCTCTTCACAATCCGGGCACAGGTGATCGATCAGGCGCGGAGCATCTGCTACCTGTCGTCTGCATTGCTCTTCTTTGCAGTCCAGCACCCGCAGTGGATTGGTCTTGTAACGCCTGCGGCAGTCCTCACAGAGCCTTTTTTCCCTTTCTTCCAGAAAAGGCACCAGCGTCTCCCGGTAGCGGGGACGGCAAATCGGGCAGCCGACGCTGTTCAGTTCGATGGAAAGATCTTCAATCTGCAGAGCTCTTAAAAAATTATAGCAAAAAGCAATTACTTCTACATCTGCGGCGGCATGAGCCGCTCCGAATATCTCCACTCCAAACTGGTTGAACTGCCGGTAGCGGCCGGCCTGGGGCCTGTCATAGCGAAACATCGGCCCACTGTAATAAAGCTTGATTGGCTGGGGCTTTTCACCCAGGTTATGCTCCAGGTAAGCGCGGGCCACTGCAGCAGTAAGCTCGGGGCGCAGGGTCAAATCGCGCCCACTGCGATCCTTGAAGGAATACATCTCCTTGGAAACTATATCACTGTCTTCGCCGACGCTGCGGGCAAAAAGTTCGGTTTGTTCAAACATGGGGGTACGTATTTCACCAAATCCGTAGAGATGGCAAAACTCGGCAAACCTGGTTTCCAGCTGCCGCCATTTTTCTGCTTCGTCCGGTAATATGTCGCGTGTTCCGCGCGGGGCTTTGTATTTCATCTTTTATCTCCTCTCAGGTTAATCCTCAGGCCGGGCAAAAAATAAAGCTTTTTGCTTACGGCTATAGTAACAACTGCTGCGATCACCGCATGCCGGGTACAATGCTTATTTTAAATGATCCGGGCTGATAAAGTAAAGCAGCGACACCGCACCGGCCGGTTATGGTCTTCTACCGAACCGGCCGGTGCGGTGCTAATAAAATATTCCGGTTTTGTATTGGCGTTTATGGCAGTCCGGCTCTCAAAAAAGCTTTTTGCTGTCCAGCAGTATGGTTACCGGACCGTCATTTTCAACCGTTATGCGCATGGTGGTTTGAAAGCGTCCGGTAGCCACATTTATACCTTCCCGGCGCAAATTTTTACAAAAATGCTCATATAATTCTTCGGCTTTTTCCGGCGGGGCTGCGGCTGAAAAGCCGGGGCGGCGCCCCTTACGGCAGTCGCCTAGAAGGGTGAATTGGGAAATACTGAGGACAGAACCTTCGCTTTCCTGCAAAGAAAGGTTCATCAGCCCGGCCTCGTCTTCAAAAATACGCAGGCCGGCAATTTTATTGGCCAGGTAATCGCCGTCTTCCGGACCGTCTTCTTTGCCCACCCCGAGGAAAACAACCAGTCCGGGACCGATAGAACCCACGGTTTCACCGTTTACTTCTACTGCGGCTTTGTGCACTCGCTGAACTACGGCTCTCATTTTTCTCCTCCTGCGATTTAATTGTCTCCACCGGCCGGGGTTAAATTCTGCAGTTTTGCCGGTTGACAGTCCACTACTGGCTGTGATCAAGGAAAGTCATTATAATGATTATTTGTAACTACTCAGGCCTAACCCGCTATGCCATAGGGGACGGTTCCATCGTTTTCCATAATAGAAGTCAGAGGCCAGAACCCGGATTTGTAGGAACGCTCGAACCGTCCCCATGGCACAGCTTTTCATTCAACAAGGACAATAGACATACGAGTAGTTACGATTATTTATTCTACCCAACCCGGTCAAGTAATCAAAGTTAATGCGGGCGGCTCCTGCAGGCTGCGAGCGAACACAAAACAAGCCGCCTGCAGTGGCATGCAAATTACGAACCGGTCTGAAACCAGCAAACATAAGGCCAAATGTCGAAGCTGCCCGGCGAAACCCGCAAAAGCAACGTAACAATTCTCTGTGAGCGATCATTAAAAAACCGGCTTCCATAAAGCGCCGGTATTGAACCGGGACACGCTGAAAAAAAGAGGCCCTAGGCCTGGCTGTTTGAACCGTAGACATAGCGGCGGACCGCATAAACATCTTTTACCTTTTTCACTTTGGCCATGATCTGATCGAGATGAACCTGGTCCCTGACCACCATGGTCATATAGATGGTGGCAATCTGGTCCTTGTCGGCCCTGGCGGTAACGGCGGTAATATCAACCTTGCTCTCGTTTACCACATTCATAATATCGGCAAGCAAATTTTTGCGATCAACGGCATTAATTTCGATTTCAACCGGGTAAGAAACATTGGCCTCTTCTTCCCACGAGACCTCCAGGAAGCGGTTGCTGTTGGCCTGGTTCGCAAGGTTGGGGCAGTCGCGGCGGTGCACGGAAACACCCCGGCCCCTGGTAATAAACCCGATAACATTATCTCCAGGCACGGGGTTGCAACAGCGGGCTATACGCACCAGCAGGTTGTCGACACCTTGAACAGATATGCCCGGGGAGGTTTGTTTCAGGTGCTTCGTGGGTTTAACCTCAGGCAAGGGCTGTTCCTGCTCCTGTTCCCTGTCGCCGTACCTTCGCTTATACTCTTCACGCAGGCGGTTGAGAACCTGATTAACCGAAACTCCCCCGTAACCGACAGCCGCATAAAGGTCGTCTGCCGATAGGAGGTTGAAAGAGCGCCCGGCCTCTTCCAGCAGCTCACTTTTCAGAACCAGGTGACGTACAATATTGGCTCTTCGGATCTCTTTTTCGAGCATTTCTTTTCCTTTTTCAATGTTCTCTTCCCGCCGTTCTTTTTTAAACCAGTTCCGGATCTTGTTTTTGGCATGGGAGGTTTTTACCAATTTCAACCAGTCACGGCTCGGCGATCCTTGTTTTGAAGTGACAACTTCGACCATGTCCCCGGTTTTTAACTGGTAGTCGAGCGGTACCAGGCGGCCGTTAACCTTCGCACCTGTGCACTGATTTCCAACATCTGTGTGAATTTTATAGGCAAAATCCAGGGTAACAGATCAGGAAGGCAGATCGATCACATCGCCTTTAGGGGTGAAAACAAAAACCTCGTCTGTAAATAGGTCTCCCTTTAGATCTTTAATAAAGTCCCGGGCATCGCGGTAATCGTGCTGCCACTCCAGCAGCTGCCGCAGCCAGGTCAGTTTTTCGTCCACTTCATAGGAATCGCTTGTCCTCTCTTTGTAACGCCAGTGGGCGGCAATACCGTATTCGGCGGTCCGGTGCATGTCCCAGGTCCTGATCTGGATCTCAACCAGTTCGTTTTCAGCGGCAAAAACCGTAGTGTGCAAAGACTGGTACATATTTGGCTTAGGCATGGCAATAAAATCTTTAAACCGTCCCGGTATCGGCTTCCAGATGGTATGAACTATACCGAGAGTGTGATAGCAATCTTTTACCGTATCGACAATAATTCGCACCGCAGTGAGGTCATAAATTTCGTTAAGATCCTTGTCCTGGTTCTTCATTTTATTGTAAATACTGAAAAGGTGCTTGGGACGACCCTGAATTTCGGCCTGGATCGAAGCCTCTGAGAGCTGTTCCTGGATTACATCTATAATACGGTTGATAAAATGCTCGCGCTCTTTTCTTTTCTTGGCCAGCTTTTCAACCAGTTGAAAATAGTCCCCGGGGTTCAGATAGCGGAAGGCGAGGTCTTCAAGTTCCCATTTGATCTTATAAATTCCCAGGCGGTGGGCCAGCGGTGCATATATCTCGATGGTTTCACGGGCAATTTCTTTTTGCTTATAGGTATTTAAATAACGAAGGGTTCGCAGGTTATGGGTCCGATCGGCCAGTTTAATCAAAACGACCCGGATATCCTGGGCCATGGCGATAAACATTTTACGCAGGGTTTCCGCCTGCTGTTCTTCTTTAGAGGTAAAATCAAGGCGGCTCAGTTTGGTTACACCGTCTACCAGGGAGACAACCTCTTCACCAAACTCCCTCCGGAGATCATCCAGGTTAACATCAGTATCTTCCACCACGTCATGAAGCAGGCCGGCAATAATGGTCACCAGGTCAAGCTCCAGCTCGGCCAGGATCATCGCTACCCCGAGCGGGTGGATTATATATGACTCCCCCGATTCCCTCAGCTGGCCGGAGTGAGCCTGCACCGAATAATTATAGGCCTTTTCGACTATATTCCAGTCTTCCAGGTCGGGATAATAGTTTTTTATCAGCTTTTTCAGTTCGCCCAGTTTTTTTTCTTTAACAGCCATTTGAACCATCCCCGTTGGAACAGAAGGAGTTCAGGATAACTACTGAATCCCGTATTCCAAACTTATAATGTTTGCAATATAATTCTATAATACTAAAAAAAGGTTGTAAATTCTATAGGAAGCTCAGCGGCGGGTCAGATCATGCAGGTAGGAGGCAATCTCTTCAAGCGGCCCTTCCAGCAACAGCTGCTGGAAGCGCTCACAGCTTTCCCGCAGTTCAGCCGAAGCAAGATAAGTAGATGAAGTATTAAGAAGTTGAGGCCATCTTTCTCCAGCTGGAAGCCCTGCCGGAGACAAGAAGCCGTCCTGCAGCAGGCCAATTTCGGTAAATATTTTTTCTGCGCGTGCCCAGAAACCCGGCGCCGGAGTGATTTCAAATTTATCCGCTGCCGACCCGGGGAACCTTGTTTCGCGACCACCTGCCCGGGATTCCGTTAAAGCTGTCATAATTTGATTAAGTTGGTTTGCTGAAGGTAGTGAAAGATCGGTCAGCAGGCGGTTCCGTTCCAGGTCTTCACGGCCGTAGAGGAGGTGGACGGTCAAGGGCCCCTGCTTTAAACCTTCCACCATAAGCAATTTCAATGGCTCTTCATGCAAGGGCAAATCAAAAAGAATCACGGTGTTAAAAGCTTCAGGCAGTTTCTGGTTCCCATTTGCTTTTCCACCGCTTATAAAATGAAGCCTTTTAGACGATGGGCAGTTTTCTTCCAGTCTTTTTGCGCGCGAAAGAGTGGAAATAAAAACCACCGCTTTCAGATCATCTTGCCCTAGAATGTTTTGCAAACTGTGCTCGCGGTTTTTATGAGTGTGGCGCCGGTCAATCAGCTCCAGGCTACTGCTTACAACTTTGTCGCCGTAGCTTATATCTTTTACTTCAACTTCCAGGGTTTCACGCTCACGGAAATAACCTCTTTTTAACCTGAACGCCAGGTCCACCAACCGGCCTACCTCCAGGTGAGATGCCAGATCCGCCCCGGAAAAAACAATTGGCTCCAGACAGAAGCCTCCCTTGTTAACTTTTAGCTTAAGGTGGCTTTTGTCAGCACCGACCAGGCGCCAGGACTCTATCTCCCAGCCGCGACTGCCGAAAAGCGGAACCGGGTTGGCGGTGCCAAAAGGCTGAAGCCGGTCCAACTCCGCAGCCAGATCCAAAGTAATATCATGCGTAGTAAGCTCCGCTTCCAGGTAGAGGCGAGCGTCCAAACATTGATCGGGCAGGTGTTCGGAGGCATACCGGTTAAGCGCTTCCCGAAGCTGTGTCACTTTATCGGCCCGCAGGGTAAATCCGGCTGCCTGGTCATGCCCGCCGAATCGTTCCAGCAGTGGTGCGCAGTACGCCAGGGCATCGGTTATGTTAAAGCCGGGCACGCTTCGCGCCGACCCGCGCCCTTCACCTTCTTCCAGGGCCACCAGGGCCACCGGTCGATTATATTTATCGACCAGCCGGGAAGCGACTATGCCGATTACCCCATGGTGCCAGTTGTCTCCAGCCAGGGTGATTATCTTTTGCCCTTCCGGCACCGGACCTGCGAAAGCGGCATCTTCCGCTTCCTGCAGGATCTTCTGCTCGGTCAGGCGGCGCAGCTGGTTTGAGCGGTGCAGTTGCCCTGCCAGCTCAGCCGCCCTTTCCTCATTGTTTTCCAGAAAGAGCTCCGCCGCCGGCAGGGCTTCTCCCATCCGCCCGGCGGCATTAACTGCCGGTGCCAGGACAAAAGCCAGGGTTGTGCTGGAGATGCGTTCCCTTTCCAGGCTGACTGCCGCAGCCAGGGCTTTAAAACCGGGCCTTTCCAGGCGGCGGATAACCTTAAGCCCTTCGGCAACAATAAGCCGGTTTTCTCTCACCAGGGGCACTACATCCGCCGCCGTGCCCAGGGCGGCAAGGTCCAGGAGATCTTCCGGAAAGGGCAGCCCTGCCTTTTCCAGCAGGGCCGAAGCCAGTTTAAATGCTATCCCCGACCCGGAAAGCTCCTTAAAGGGGTAGGGACAATTTTGCTGGAGAGGATTGACGATAGAAACCGCTCTTTTTAGCATACCAAGGGGCTGGTGGTGATCGGTGACGACCACATCAAGTCCAATACCGGCGGCAAATTCTACTTCTTCAGCGGCATTGACGCCGCAGTCTACAGTAACCACCAGTGAGGCTCCCTCGTCTTTAAAGCGCTGTAAAGATTCAATATGCAGGCCGTAACCTTCATCAAAACGGCTGGGCAAAAAGAACTCGACTTCGGCGCCCAGCCGCCGCAGGGCGTCAACCAGCAGCACCGAGGCGGCTATGCCGTCGGCGTCATAATCACCGTGGACAATAATCTTTTCTCCCCGCTCAAGGGCCTTGTGCAGCCTGTCAACCGCCTGCTCCATTCCTTGCATCAGCCAGGGTGAATGAAACTGTTCCGATGAAGGGCATAAAAAAGCCCGCGCCTGAGCGGGGTCGTCAATTCCCCGGTTAACCAGCAGTCGGGCCATAGCCGGGGGCAGATCAAGAATTTGAGCCAGAGCAGTAGCTTTGTCATTATTCTGATCGAGCCATATCCATCGGTTGCCGCCCAGGCTCATAAGAGTTAGTCCTTCACCTCTTCATCCTCGTTATCGTTATCTTTCTCGATTTCTGATTCGTCGGCGGGTTCAGTAATTCCTTCTTCCCCGGCAAATTCTTCTTCGGTAATGGATGTATATTTGTTTAGCTCGGCCTCCAGGAACAGCTTTTCTTCTTCCAGGTCTTTTACTTGTTTCTCAAGCGCTTCCTGCCGCCGGCGCACTTGCCGATAAGCAATGGCGCTGCGAATGCCCCGGAACAGGCTGAACAGCCCCATGGCCAGGGCACCTGCCGCGGCCGAACCGATGATCAGCAAAATTAGGGAAACATCCGCCCGCCCGAAAATATAGCTTACGGTAACCGTTTCCTGGTTGGCCAGGGCGACAATGGCGATAATCAGGCTGAATACGAGGCCTAAAATCAGGTAAAATGAACCCAACTTGCTCTCCTCCCTTGGTCCGGTTATTAACCCCCATATTTACTGGGTATAACGGAAGTGCCTGGCCCGCTTGCAGCAAGTGCAAACATATAGGCAAAATAAACCTGGTTGAATGGGCACTGGTTAGCCAGTCAAAGCTTAGGCCGCACTGCGGCGCGGGCGCTTGAGTTTAACGTCCTGGAGATTGAGCCAAAGCGGGCTGGCTATGAAAATGGACGAATAGGTGCCCACGAGAACTCCCAAGATCAAGGTTGCAACAAATACAAACAGGTCGATATTGCCGATAAAGAAGTGGAAACCGGCAAGCAGGGAGATCAACACAAACAGGGTGGTCAGCGAAGTATTAATTGAACGTCTCAGGTTTTGGTTGATACTTTCGTTAACCACAGCCCCGAACTCAGTTTTCCGCCTTTGCTTAATGTTCTCCCGGATCCGGTCAAAAATAACAATAGTATCGTTAACCGAATAGCCGAAAACCGTCAAAATGGCCGCCACAAAAGGAACATTTAACTCCATCTGAAAGATGGAAACAATACCCAAAACAACAAAAATATTGTGCAGTAAGGCTACTATCGTGGCCACGGCAAATTTAAACTCGAAGCGGAAGGTAATGTAGCCCACCATCAGCACTATCGCCACCAGCAGAGACAAGATGGCCTGGCGGGTCAGTTCGCCGCCGACAACCGGGCCAACGCTCTCCACCCTGATATTGGCCGGGTCGATATGGGGCCAGCGTTCTCTCAAAGCGCTCATCAACTGGTCACGGCGCTCTTCTTCGAGGTAGGGCCCTCTTAAGATCAGACCTTCATCGGCCAGGTCTCCGCTGAGATCCCGGGTTTGGATGACCTGCACGGCTGCGCCTTCAAGCTCCTCGAACGGGGCGATCACTTCTTCGACCTCTTCCATGGAAAAATCCTCGCCCAGGTTTACCTGCAGAACCGTGCCCCCCGTAAAATCAATGCCGAGATTCAAGCCGAACAAGGCCAGCGAAAGCAGGCCGGCAACAACCAGCAATCCTGAGAAAATATATGCCTTGCGGCGGTTTTCAATAAAGTTTATCATTATCCTTTCACCCCCACGTAAGCCCCGCTGCGGATAACACCGGCCTTAAAAGCAAGGCGCATCAGCAAGCGGGTGAGAACTATGGCCGTAAACATGCTGCAGATAATGCCGATAAAGAGGGTAACGGCAAAGCCCCTGACCGGTCCGCTGGCCAGGCTAAACAGCACCACCGTAACGATCAGGGTAGTGATGTTGGCGTCAAATATGGCCCGGAACGCCCTCTGAAAACCGCTTTCCATGGCGCTGCGCGGCGTGCGGCCTGAGCGCAGTTCATCCTTGATCCTCTCAAAAATAATGACGTTGGCGTCAACAGCCATGCCTATAGAAAGGATCAGTCCGGCTATGCCGGGCAGGGTCAGAGTGGTCGGCAGAAAGGTAAGTGCCCATAAAACCAGTGACAGGTAAAAAACAAGGGCTACTCCCGCTATAACTCCCGCCCCTTTGTAGAAAATAATCATAAACAGCAGCACCAGGGCCAGGCCTATTCCGGCAGCATAGACGGCAATTTCCTCGGTCCGCTGGCCAAGAGTCGGTCCTACCATGCGGGACTCGAGTTCGCGCAGTTCAACCGGCAGTGCACCGCTGCGCAGGAGCAGGGCCAGCTCAGCCGCTTCTTCATAATCAAAATCACCTTCAATAGTGGCATTTCCGTCCCTTACCACCGCCCTGACTACGGGCTCGGAAATAACTTCATCATCAAGGACAATCGCTATAGGC
>PUNU01000227.1 GCA_003551865.1 Syntrophomonadaceae bacterium | reverse complement strand
GATCATCCGGTTCAATTGTATAGGTATTATAGGCGCTTCTGCTGCTGCTTGAATCAGAGACCAGGATCGAACCATCTTCTTCAACCGCTTCAACCACTGCTACGTGACCTAATGAACCTCCCAAAAAAGCATCACTGTCCCAGAATGCTATTGATGCCGCTTCGGGAGTATCGGTCACCTCGGCACCCCTTGCAGCATGATCAGCCCAGGTATGAGCATTAAAACGCATGCTGTCCAGGGCTTTTTTACAATAACCCAGCTGCATCATCCTTCCATGGGTATACCAGGTGCAGTTCGAACCTTTGGATGGAAAGTAATTAAAAACGGTATACTCCGGCCACTTTGGCCATTCGTCAAATTCTTCCCGGGTCATTAAAGGACATTGATCATCTGCATGTACCGGGCAACCCAACCCCAGCAATAAAATAATAACAAGTATTATTAACGGTATTTTATTCATAAGCAAAAGAACCGTTCCCTAATCTAACTGATCTAAAGGTTGTCAAGGAAAACGTCCAGGGTCAGTCTTTGCATGATTACCCTGTCTTTCATCTCTAATCCGACGAATGTCTCTGTGGTATATGCCAATTCTGTGTGGTTGAGTCGATAATAAGGGGCGGCGCTTAGCTGTCCGGTCAGGCTAATAAAATGCAGGGCCCACATGGGCGAATCGATTAACCCGTCATCAACTTCAAAAATTACTTCTTTAACATCCTGTTCGATGTCATAGCCCAGTTTCCTTACCTCTTCTATCGCCTCCCTGGCGGCAGAGGAGTCCCGGACACCGCTCTGGTAAAGGTAAAAACCACCGGCCCTGCTTTCATGGCAGTCTACCATCAGGTCATATTCTTTACCGTCAAGAAAATCCACGACGATCGACGCCTCCTGGGTTCGCAGGGAAGAAAGGTCCCGGTTCACATCTCTGCCATCGCGATTGTAGCGCAGATCATGAACCCATCCCCAGGGATTAACCAGCGGTATTATATCAAAAGAGAATCTGGAATACTCTTCAGGATTGCCAGATAAATCTTCGATCATCTCGACCAGGGCTTCCGTTCCCGCCGGTTCAGTTCCATGAACCCCGCCGCTGAAGAAAACCTCATCTTTCACTTCGCCCGGAGGAGTGAATGAAATAAGCCATATAGGCGCACTAAACCCGTCGTAGGATATCTCACCGAGCACCTCCAAGCTGAGCAGCTCGGAGCCTGCAACCGCCTGGATCAACCTCTCTTCCATCACAGATAGATCTCTTACCACGACCTGCTCTTCAGTAAACGGTTCGACGTCACCGCTGGTGCATCCGGACAACCATATCATGAAAAACAAAAGGCCTGTGAAAATAAACCACAATCTTTTTGTCATCTTTGTTTCGCCTCCAAGCTTATTGATTGACCTGCCATATGCCATCGCGGGATGGGTGTTTTATTGAAACCGCTGTTTAATACCGACATCAGCTTTAGCTGTTGTTTAAAAAAGATAGGAATTTGCTTTTTATAGCAGCAATTATAGCAATTTTCTGTTATGTGTGTCAACTGCATTTTGCCCAGGGATGTTTGCAGAGATGCTTAGAAAGTTATATTCAGCCTTATATCAGCAAACAGGCCCGTTTCAGCCAAACCAGCGACGAAGAATTTTTACGCCGCTATATTTAGTTATGATAAAAGAAAGGTATGTCTACATTTGTCTGCTTGGAGAAGAGCAGTAACATGCAGAAACCGGAAGGACAAAAACTGAAGGTATGACCGGATATGATTACTGCAGCTTTGGGCCGTGCCAAGCTTGAGCGAATAAAACTCGCTGCAATTAAAGTGAAAAAGGCTGCAGCATATAGCGCAGCAAAGTCAAGGGTTGCTTGGATCAAAATAATTTCAAGAGCAAAAAGGCCCTTGAAAATATAAGCAGCGGTAGATGATAGTAGAACATCCCTATGGTACGACTAAGCATGATTGGGGCGCTGGATATTACTTACACCGGGGCAAAGAAAACGTATCGGCAGTAACAGCTTTTACCTGTTTAGCCTGTAACATAGAAGGGGTAATAAATATCCTGGTGTTTAAGAAATAATACGCAACTTGAGTTTTGGCAGAACTTGTGTGATTATTATAGAATATATAGCCAAAAGACAAACAGGGGACGGTTCTTTGTTTGACCACCCTTTACTGTTCTAATAAATATTTAACTGAAAGGTGATTATTAATGCCAAGAACAGCGCGAAGAAAAAGTAAAACGGCTATCTACCATATCATGCTGAGAGGTATAAACCGGCAGGATATTTTTGTCGACGGTGAAGACAACCAAAAGTTTATTGATACCTTGGGTAGATACCGTGAAGAAGTTGGTTACGAAATCTATGCTTTCTGCTTGATGGGCAACCATATTCACTTGTTAATCAAGGAAGGGAATGAAGATCTGTCAAATTCGATGAAGAGGATAGGGACAAGTTATGTTTACTGGTATAACTGGCAGTATGACAGGAAAGGACACCTTTTCCAAGATCGCTACAGAAGCGAACCGGTTGAAAATGATCCCTATTTCCTCACAGTTTTAAGATATATTCATCAGAATCCGGTAAAAGCAGGCCTGGCTGAAAGCCTTGAGTCATACAGGTGGAGTAGCTACCGGGAGTATTTAGAGGGAGCAAAATTAGTAAATGTGGATTTTGCACTTAAAATGTTTGCTGAAGGCAGGGAAAGGGCTATAGAAAGATTCAAAGAATATAACCTGGCGGCAAACAAAGATAAGTGCCTCGAAATCACTCCGGAAAGGAAAACTATATCCGATAAAGAATTAAAGCAGTTAGTGTGGGATAAATGCAAGCTTGAATTAGCCTCATTGCAATATGAGGACCCGGCCAAGCAAAAAGAAGTTTTACAGTACATTAAAATGCTAAACAGGGCTTCATTGAGACAGTTAGCCAGGTTAACCGGATTGACTGTAAACAAGATTTATAGGGCGTGAAACAAAGAACCGTCCCCTGTTCTAAGAACCGTCCCCTGTTCTGGGGGCAAAATTGGAGGTGGCGGCTAAAAATAATGGAGATCATAATCAAAAACGCTTTGCTTCTTACCATGACCGGTGAAGGTGCAGGGGCTGTGCCCGACGGTTACGTGGCAATGTCAGGGAACAGAATAACCGCAGTGGGGCCAATGCGGGAACTCAAAGATTCCCAGGTTGGAGAGGACTGTAAGATTATCGACGCCGCCGGTAAAGTGGTTTTACCCGGCCTGGTTGACGGGCATATTCATGCCATGCTTTCAATATTCCGGGGCCTGGCCCAGGATATGGATGACTGGATGCATTATGGGCTTGCGCCGTACGTTTCAAATTTAACAGAATCTGCCGCAGTTAGCGGTGCCGCCCTGGGAGCGGTAGAAGCTTTAAAAAACGGTACCACCACAATGGTTGACTTTGGATTTCCGATGCGCTCAATCTGCGAAGTTTACCGTGATTTAGGGGTTAGAGCCAGGGTGTCCTCCCTGATCACCCAGGTTCCTCTTCAAATGGAGGAACTGCCTGCCGGTGAGCTCTATCCTCTGGATGAGACCCAGGGAGAACTGCTTTTTCATGAAAATGCAGCCCTGATCGAAGAGTGGCATCATCAAGCGAACGGAAGGATTACCTGTATGTTTGGCCCGCAGGGGCCGGACATGATCACAAAGGAACTGCTTCACAAAATAAAAGAAGCGGCTGCTCAAGCCGGTGTGATGATCCATATGCACGTGGCGCAGGGGGAACGCGAGATCGAACAGATTGTGAAACGTTATGGCTGCCGGTCAGTCCAATATCTGCATGAGGAGGGTTTTTTGGATGACAACCTGCTGGCAGTGCATTTAACTGAAGCCACTGCTGATGAAGTATCCCTGCTGGCAGACAGCGGCGCAGCTATGGCTTGCTGTCCGGCTTCTATAGCAATTATCGACGGGATTGTTCCCCCCCTTGTGGAATTTCTGAAAAGCGGCGGCACAGCGGCACTGGGTTCAGACCAGGCGCCGGGCAATAACTGCCACAACATCTGGAATGAAATGAAACTGGTTGCTCTGCTTAACAAGGTGCGGTACCAAGATCCAAAAATTCTGCCTGCCTGGAAATGTTTGCGTTTGGCTACCATAGAAGGAGCCAGAGCAGTGGGGTTGGGTGACAGGATCGGCAGTATTGAACCGGGCAAGCTGGCCGATCTGATTATAATTGATTTAAAAAAGCCCGGACTGGCCCCTTACCTGGAAAACCCTGTCAGAAATGTGGTTCCCAACCTGGTTTATTCAGCCCGGGGTCATGAAGTAGAAACGGTTATTGTTG
>PUNU01000229.1 GCA_003551865.1 Syntrophomonadaceae bacterium | reverse complement strand
CTCCGCTCACTGCCCGCGACGCCGAAACGTAAACCAGTCCGCCCTGCTTAACCAGGATTCCTTCATCAAGGGCCAGGTAGCGCTCTTCCCCTCCGGAAGTAAGGTAGGTGAAGATGCCGGGGACCAGGGCTGCTACAAAATCAATATGGCGAGGCAGAAGGGTAAAATAGCCGTCTTCCGCTTCGGCATTTACTTTTTCCACTTCCTCTTCCAGCAGAACTTTTGCCGGAAGCAGTATTTTAAGCTTCATCGGCAGCTGCGCTCCCTTTTGCTTTTTTTCTCCCAGCCGGGGAAGGGCGGTCAGTCTTAAGCGAAACCGGCTTTGGTTTGAACGATTTTATCACCCGGGGAAATGGCAAAAGAACCGGCCGCTCTAGAGCAGGTTTACCGCTTTACTTTTTAATCTTCTTCTTCGCCGCCGGCTGCTTCATCTTCTTTTTCATCCTCTGCCCCGTCAATTTGGGCGGCCTGTTTCTCTTTGCCCGCTTTTGACTTCACTTCATCGATTTTGCCCAGCATATAAAGGTCTCCTTCGGAACGCTCGGCAAATTCGTCATTTAATATGCGCTCACAGCCGTCGATGGCGTCTTCAAGCTCAACCACCCTGCCGCTGTAACCGGTAAACTGTTCGGTGGTGACAAAGGGCTGGGTAAGGAAGCGCTCCAGCCGGCGGGCGCGGTTGACCACCCGGCGGTCTTCCTGGGAAAGCTCTTCCAGGCCGAGCATGGCAATTATATCTTTTAACTCCTCATATTCGGCCAGGGTGCGGCGCACTTCCTGGGCCACCTTGTAGTGCCTTTGCCCGACGACCAGCGGGGTCAGCATTTTTGACCAAGAGCTTAAAGGATCAACCGCCGGATAGAGGCCTTCGCCGGCCCGCTTGCGGGAAAGAATTATTGATGCGGACAGGTGGGCAAAAGTATGGGTCGCGGGCGGGGCGGTAAAATCGTCCGCCGGCACGTAGACGGCCTGGATGGAGGTAATCGCCCCGGTAGCCGTATTGGCAATGCGCTCCTGCAGGCCGGCAATCTCGGTCGCCAGGGTGGGCTGATAGCCGACCCGGGAAGGCATCTTGCCAAGCAGGCCCGAAACTTCGGAACCGGCCTGGACAAAGCGGAATATATTGTCGATTAAAAGCAGGACATCCTGCTTGGCCTCATCGCGGAAATGCTCGGCCATGGTCAGGGCGGAGTGCCCCACCAGGTAACGGGCTCCGGGCGGCTCGTTCATCTGTCCGAAAACCATAACCGTGTTGTCGAGAACTCCGGCCTCTCGGATATCGCGGTAAAGCTCTTCGGCTTCACGCGAGCGCTCCCCAATGCCGCAAAAGATGCTTACGCCCTCGTACATTCCCACCGTATTATTGATCAGTTCGGTAATCAAAACGGTCTTGCCCACCCCGGCCCCGCCGAACAGACCGGCCTTGCCGCCGCGCTCCAGGGGGGTAAGCAGGTCGATGGCCTTGATCCCGGTTTCGAATATCTCCGCCGCCGTAACCCGGCGGCTGATGGCTGCGGAAGGCTGGTGGATGCCGCGTCTTTCCGCACCTTCGACAGGCCCTTTATCGTCGATGGTATCGCCGAATACGTTAAACATCCGCCCCAGCACCTGATCGCCCACGGGAACGCGGATCATGTCACCTGTATCCAGGGCCGGATCACCGCGGCGCAGTCCCCCGGTCGGGGAAAGGGCAATCCCGCGGGCAATACCGCCTTCATGGTGGGAAACAACCTCAATGACAGTGGCCCCTTCCGGACCTGCGTTCAGCCTGGTGTGCAGTGACGGCACTTTGTGCGGAAAATATACATCGACCACGCTTCCGCGCACGGAAGAGATCGAACCTGTATTTTTTTTAGCAAGTGTTTCCGGTTCCGGCATTAACAAAACTCCCGGCAGTTTTTTAGTTAGTATAGTATTTGCCAAAAAGGCGCTTATCCCTTTATTTAAAAGAGAAATCTTCTGCATTAACTTGTTAGGCCTGTTAAGAGATTACTGCAAAGGTAAATTGATCCAAAAATTTTTTTTTATAAAATATTAAAATAACTATTGACAAGTCTGCCGGCCCATGCTATTATAAGTCTACCAGGTTCCGAGAGACTGAAAAGGTGAACCGGGTCCGTTTCGAAGGGAGAACCGGTGAAAGAAAAAGGTGCAAGCCTGGATCGGAAGCCGGCAGTATCCAAGAGAGACGGGCAGCTGTAAGGAACGGTAGCGGAAAGGTCGGGCAAGGGTAAAACCAGGCCTGAACCGGGAAGCGCCGGAAAACCACAGCACAGGATCTTGACTAACCGGCCGGAGGCCGCAAAAAGCTGTCTGTAGGGGCAGCAAGAGCGACCGCAGAGGGTCGGGGAGAAAGGTCCTGGAGGTAAGCCGAAGGTCTGTTGGAGCCTGGTTTATTTATGTACTTTTTTCATTGCTGGTGGGGCCGATCGAACTCGGCTATAAACTGCAGGTTGCGGTACTGTTCATTGTAGTCCAGGCCGTAGCCGACGACAAATATGTTAGGGATGTCAAAACCCTTGTAATCGACGGGCACTTCGACAATGCGGCGTGCTTCCACATTGATCAGGGTGCAGACCTTGAGGCTCGCCGGGTTCCTGGTTTTCAGGTTGCGTAAAAGGTAGCCCAGGCTCAGGCCGGTGTCGACAATATCTTCAACAACGAGCACATGCCGGCCGGCAATGCTTAAATCGAGGTCCTTGGTAATGCGCACCACCCCGGTTTGATTGACCTGCTCGGTGTATTGCGAAACACTGATAAAATCAATGGCAAAAGGAATATGCATCCTGCGGGTCAGATCAACCAGGAAATAGATACTGCCGCGCAGGACCCCGACCATAATCAGCTCCTCGCCGGCATAATCCCGGGAAATGGCTTTACCCAGCCCGGTAATTTTTTCCTCGATCTCTTCTCTGTTAAAAAGAATTTTTAACTCGTCAGTTTCGTAAGGCTTCTTCTCGCTCAAGTCTCTTCTCCCTTGTCATTCCGGTCAATGCTGTGCTTTTTAAGCAGACTCTCAAAGCCCTTTTTGTCGATCAAGCGGACATTAACGTCCGGGTACAGATCTTTCATCCGCCTGATCTTCTGGTTTTTCTTCCAGGCCTGCTTCGGTTTCTGGGTGGTCAGCTCGATAAAGAGATCCTGATCAGGCAGGTAAAAATCGGGCGAGAAAGCCTCAAGCACATTGCCTTCGCTGTCCCACTCCAAAAGGAAGGTCCGCGGTTCGTATTCCCAGCAGATCCGATAAAAATCGAGCATGCGGGCAAATTCTTCCTCGCTCGGATGCATAAATTCTTCCTTTTCGGCCTCCGCCGCATCTTCAAAAACCCATTCTTCAATTTCGACACTGCCGGGCCCGTCTTTTACTTCCTGCGGCTCGGCATGGATGCGATAAGCGCCGATAATGATGTCGGCGACATCTTCCAGGCCCATCAGTTCCGTATTGATGACAAGGTTGTAGTCGCGCAGATTGTTCCAGTTAATATCGAACACGCGGCGGTAATACCGCCTTTTTTTTCGGTCCTGCTCTTTGATCAGTTTAACCGCTGTCTCCGCATTTAAATCATAGAGCTTTATTACCCTCTGTAAACGCCGGTTAAACTGGGCAATCAATCTAACATGCAGGGCCGGAGGGTAATCGCGGAAAAGAATTGAACCTCCCCGGCCCAAAATTACCAGGTCGTTGCGGATAGCCAGGTCATAGATGTATTCGTGCATCGCCTCGATATACTGCCTGAGAGGCTGTTCATTTTCTTCATCTTCAATTAAGTCTTCCAACCTGTCGTTTGGCATATCCACACCGTGTTCCTCGAGCCCCCGGGCTATTGTATCTTTGTTGACCAGCAGAAACCCGGTTTTCTCGGCCACAAAACGGGCAATGGCATCGCCGCCGCAGCCAAACTCGTGTGAAAGAGTGATAACGCCCAAAAGCAACCCCCCTGCTGTTTATTTTATATAGTAACTGCTAAGGCCTAACCCGCTAACCACAGGGGACGGTTCCACCGTCTCCCATAATAGAAGTCAGAGGTCAGAACCCAGATTAGTGGGGACGTTCGATCCGTCCCCGTGGCGCCGCTTTTCATTCAACAAGGACAATAGGCGAGTAGTTGCTTTATAAAAAGATAGTGCTGAGCCAAACTGCCGCTTTTTACTTGAGGAAGCCGCTGATAATCGCTTCTTCGGCCTCTTCTTCGCTCAATCCCAGGGCCATTAGCTTGATCAGCTGCTCACCGGCAATTTTCCCGATTGCCGCCTCGTGGACCAGCTCTGCGTCGGCATTTTCAGCCCAGATTTCCGGCACCGAACGCACCACCGCCTGATCCATAATGATCGAATCACACTCGACATGCCCCCGGCCCGGTCCATAAGCAATGAGGCGCGGATAAAAGGCCTGCCTTGAGCGCTCCTGGGCCACGGAGCGGGAGATAATCCGGGCGGTGCTCTCTTCGCCCACCAGTTTAACCAGAACATCGGAAGTAGCCGTCTGCTCGCCGTCCGTCAGCAGGCGCTCATACATCACCAGGCGACCGCCCGCTTTGACCTCGGCCTCGGTAATCCTGGAGGTGTCGTCTACCCCGCGGATCTGGACCAGCTCCAGCTCGGCATATCCTCCCTCTTCAACGGTGAGCACAGTTTTCGGGTTAAGCACTCTTTTACCTCCGCCTTCGCCCTCGGCGAAATGTTTTTCAGTATAGACCAGGTGCGCTCCCCGGCGGACAATAATTTCATGGACCCCGTCATGGCGGGCGCTTCCGGAACCCGGGTTGTGAATGCCGCACCCGGCCACCAGGGTGATGCTGGCCTCGGGGCCAATATCGATGGTATTGTAGACCAGGTCCGACAGTTCGGTTTGGGTCAGGATCACCGGGATATGGACCGTGCCTTCTTTGCCGGCAGAAACGATCACGTCTATGCCCGGTTGATCGCTCTTTGGATTTATCTCGATCCCCTCCAGGGAACGACGCTGGACTCCCTGGCCGTCCTTGCGAATATTAAATGCCCCCGGAGGGTCGCCGTGCAGATCGGCGATTTCTTCCAGCAGTTTTTTATCGAGGGCAGTCAGCATAAATTCCCTCCTCTTCCAAGCGACAGCTCTGCCGGCAGCCACAGAGGGCGCTTTCTTTAATTTTAGGCCAGATCGTTTCACGGTCTCCGCACATGCTTACGGTGCCGCTTTCAATAAGGATAATCTCATCTGCCATGTTTAAAATTTTCTCCTGGTGGGAAATAACTACCGTCGTGGTATCTTCGCGGTGGCTGGCCCCGATCACGTCGATCAACTGCTCAAAGCTCCACAGGTCGATGCCCGCTTCCGGCTCGTCAAACATGCGCACCTTCGGATCCTGGGCCAGCAAGGTGGCGATTTCAATCCGCTTGATTTCACCTCCTGAAAGGCTGTTGTCCAGGGTGCGCCCCAGGTATTCCTCCGGGCAAAGGCCGATGTCGCGTAAAACCTGGCAGTCATATCCATCGGAGTATTTAAAGGCATACTCGAGCATGTCTTTAACCGGCATCCCCTTAAATCGCGGCGGATGCTGAAAAGCGTAACCGATGCCCGCCCGAGCCCTGTCGGAAACCCCGAGGGAAGTAATGTCTTCCCCGTTATAGATCACCCTGCCTTCACTTGGCTGGTAAATGCCCATGGCCACCCGGGCTACTGAGGATTTCCCGCTGCCGTTGGGGCCGGTCAATACGTAGATTTTTCCCGCTTCAAACTCCAGGTTTATATTATGCAAAACTTCCACTTTCCGCTCGTTGGCTTCGATCTCCAAGCGTATATCATCAAGTTTAAGCAATTAAAATGCTCCCTTCTGCAAAATATAGATCACTTTGTTTGCTTTAGTAATTCGCCAATTTCACCCTTATTCCTTCCGGCGTCCACCCGGTCTGTTACAGCTCGTGTTACAGCTCGTAAAAAAAGTAGTGCTTGTGTACGCAAAAAGTATTGACAAGGTATAACCAAACCCCTATACTATAATGTAGTAACAGTTACTACATTAAGGCGTGGTTGAAATGGTGGAAATGAAAAAAAGCTACATTGGAATCAGGGAAGCGAGAATTAACTTAAGCAAATTGATCCGGGACGTGCGCAGCGGAATGGAAATTATCATCACCGATCGGGGCACTCCCGTAGCCAGGTTGATTCCGGCGGAGGGAAAAGCCCTATCCCTGGAGGAAAGAATTAAAAATTACGAAAGCTGCGGTTTGATTGAACCATGCCCACGCCCGGGCAAACCGGTTTCTTATCCGGTGGAGCTGCCCCGGAATTATGCCAGGCGGCTTTTACAGGAGGAAAGGGACAATGAAAAATAAACTTGCCGTTGTTTACTGGGATTCAAGTGCGCTTTTGTCTTATCTTTTTAAAGACGAGCACAGCGATGTGGTAATAGAAAAGGCCCGGCAGAAAGGTGTTCACCTTCTCACCACCCTGACCATTGCGGAAGTATTTACAATCATCAGCCGTGCCCGCCGGGAGCGCCTGCTGTCGGAAATGCTCGGCGATTCGCTGTTTGAGCTGCTTGAGTCCGGACCATGGAGCAGGTTGAACATTGTCCCAGATACTCTGACTTTAAAGAAACTGGCCTACAAATGGCCGCTCGGAGGCACAGGTTTATGGCATCTTGCTACAGCCAAAACGCTGCAGCAGGAATTTCCCGAGCTGATGATCCTGACACTGGACCGGGAATTGGCCAGAGCCTCGCGGGGAGAAAGTATTAAACTTTGTATCAATGCAACAGCTCAAGATCCGGATAGCAGAAAGCGGCAGTCGGGATAATAAAGCAGTAAAAATGGAAGAAGCCCAAATATCCGGGTAAAGACCGAACAAAAAATGTGAAGGGAGCGTTTTTAAATGAAAATGTGGCGTTGTGAAATTTGCGGTTACCTGCACGAAGGAGAAGAACCACCTGATATTTGCCCCAAATGCGGCTACCCGAAAGAGTATTTTGAACTGCTGGACGAAGAAGAAGCGGAAATGATGCGTGACGCCCTGGCTGTCAGGGAAAAGTACGTGAAGATCGGTGAACACCTCGACGCAATCGACAAGATTGCCGAAGAAGGCATCGATTTAAACATGGATGACATATGCAACGATATTTTTGGACAAACCCGGAAAGACATCGAAAACATCCGGGAAAGGATTAAAGAAGAGCTGACCGGCCACGCCAACGAGTGTATCTGGGCCAAGGTGGCCAGCGACGGCTTGATGGATTGATAGGTTCACTTCCGCCCCGCAGTATCTTTTTAACGGAGGCGGAAGGATGAAGATAATAAGAAGAACACAAACTAATGATTAAGTGAGGTGACCAAAAATGGGTAAAGCCATAGGAATTGACCTCGGCACCACCTTTTCGGCAGTAGCAGTCCTGGAAGGTGGTAAACCCGAGATAATTACCAATGCTGAAGGATCAAGAACAACTCCCTCGGTAGTCGCTTTCAAAGACTCCGGGGAAAGACTGCTGGGACAGGTAGCCAGGAGGCAGGCGGCCCTGAACCCGGAAAAAACATTGTTTTCCGCAAAACGCTTTATCGGGCGTAAATTTGACGAAGTGGAAGCGGAACGCAAACTGGTCCCCTATAAACTAGTGGCGGGGCCGAACAACGCGGTTCGTTTCGAGGTGAATGACAAAAAATATGCGCCCGAAGAAGTATCGGCGATGGTGTTGAAGAAGCTGGTTGAAGATGCATCCAATTACCTCGGCGAAAAAGTAACCGATGCCGTAATCACAGTACCGGCTTACTTCAACGACTCGCAGCGCCAGGCAACCAAGGACGCCGGCAAAATAGCCGGGCTTAACGTCCAGCGCATTATTAACGAGCCCACGGCGGCTTCGCTGGCCTACGGGCTGGACAAAAAATCGAATGAAACTATCCTGGTCTTTGACCTGGGAGGCGGCACTTTCGACGTATCCCTCCTGGAAGTCGGCGACGGGGTCTTCGAGGTTAAAGCAACCAACGGAGACACCCACCTGGGAGGCGACAACTTCGACAAGGCTGTTGTCGACTGGCTGGCCGACGAGTTCAAAAAAGACCAGGGTATCGACCTGCGCGAGGACAAGCAGGCCCTGCAGCGCCTGATCGAGGCGGCTGAAAAGGCGAAGATTGAGCTGTCTTCAACCATGGAGACCCAAATCAGTGTCCCCTTTATTACCGCCGACGCCAGCGGGCCGAAGCACCTCGACACCAAGCTGACCAGGGCCAAGTTTGAAGATCTTACTCACGACCTGGTCGAGCGCTGCCGCCAGCCTTTCAAAGATGCGCTGGCCGACGCCGAGCTGACCGAAAAGGACATCGACGAAGTAATCCTGGTCGGCGGCTCAACCCGCATACCGGCGGTGCAAAAGCTGGTCCGCGACCTGACCGGCAAAGACCCGCACCAGGGTGTCAACCCCGACGAAGTGGTTGCCCTTGGAGCGGCGATTCAGGCCGGGGTTCTGGCCGGAGATATGGAAGATGTCGTACTGCTCGACGTCACTCCCCTCTCCCTCGGCGTGGAAACCCTGGGTGGGGTAATGACCAAGATGATCGAACGCAATGCCACCATCCCCACCAGGCACAGCGAGGTTTTCTCAACCGCCGAGGACAACCAGCCTGCAGTGGACATTCACGTCCTGCAGGGTGAAAGAGAGATGGCCAAAGACAACCGTTCACTGGGCCAGTTTAAGCTGGAAGGCATTCCGCCGGCCCCGCGCGGCATGCCGCAGATCGAGGTCACTTTTGACATCGACTCCAACGGCATTCTCAACGTCAGCGCCAAGGATAAAGGAACCGGTAAGGAGCAGTCGATTACAATCAGCGGTTCGACCAACCTGGACCAGAGCGAAATCGAAAGAATGGTAGACGAAGCTGAAAAATATGCTGAAGAAGACAAAAAACGGCGCCAGGAAGTGGAAGAACGCAACCAGGCGGACAGCCTGGCTTCCCAGGTCGAACGCCAGCTGAAAGAGTTTGGCGACAACCTGCCGGCAAATGAAAAAGCCAGGGTCGAACAGGTGCTTAACGACCTGAAAGAGGCCCTGAAAGAAAATGCACCGATCGACAAAATTCGCAGCCTGCACAGCGACCTGCAGCAGGCCGCCCACTCCCTCTCGGAGGCGGCTTACCAGAAGACCGGTGCAGAAACCGGCGGGACGCAGCAAACCGGCGGCGGTGAAGCGGGGCAAGCCGGCGGCCAGGGCGAAGACGAAGATGTCGTCGACGCTGATTATGAAGAACAGTAAAATGAATAACACCAGTAATTAGCAGGTTTTGGCGGCGGAGCCGGTGTCGGTTATAAACCGGCTCCGCTTTCCAAAACCCGGCTGGAGGTATCAATGATGAAAAAATACAGACAGGAAAATAAAAATTGGGAACAAACCCATGGCCGGACAAACAAAGAAACCGAGAACCAAGCCGGTCCCGAAGCGGAAGTGGAGGCCGAATATATAGGTGAAGAAGAAGACCGGGGAGCGGCAGCAGAAATCGAGCGCCTGCGCAGCGAGCTGGAAGACGAAAAAGCCCGCCACCTGAGGACAAAGGCAGACTTTGAGAACTTCCGCAAGCGCATGGAACGCGAAGCGGAAGCAAGGCGCATCCAGGCTAAAAAGGATATTTTGCTCGATCTAATAACCTTTTTGGATTACTTTGACCAGGCTCGAAAACAGGTTCAGGATCCTGCCGCGGCCAGCGGGATTGAGATCATGGCCCGGCAGTTCAATGAATTTTTACATAAACACGGTGTCAGGCGGGTAGAATGCCTGGGCGAGACTTTTGATCCCGAAGAACAGGAAGGCTTAGGCTATGTGGAATCGGCGGAATACCCCGAGGGCTGCGTGGCTGAAGAGGTCTATCCGGGATACAAGCTGGGCGATATTTTGCTCAGGCCGGCCCAGGTAATGGTCGCCTGCAAACCGGAAACCGAAGAATAATATGAAGCACCTGGAGGAATCACCATGGCGGTAAAATATAAAGACTACTATGAAATTCTGGGCTTAGACCGCAGCGCCAGTGAAAAAGATATAAAAAACGCATACCGTAAGCTGGCCCGGAAATGGCACCCCGATCTGCACCCGGAAGCGGATAAAAAAAAGGCTGAAGAAAAGTTTAAGGAAATTAACGAAGCCTACGAAGTGCTAAAAGATCCGGAAAAAAGAAAGCGCTATGACCAGTTGGGCAGCAGGTGGCAAGAAGGCCAGGACTTTCAGGCTCATCCGGATATGGAAGGAGTGCGCTTTTACACATCCGGTGATTTCGGCGATTTTGAAAGTGCTTTCGAAGGCGGGTTCAGTGATTTTTTCAAGATGTTCTTCGGTGAAGGAGCAGCCGCCCGGGCGGGCGGCCGGAGAGCCGGAAGTGCGGCCCGCCGCGGCCCGGTAAAAGGCGAAGACGTGGAAAGTGAAATTGAACTCAGCCTTGAGGAAGCTTACCGCGGCGTGACCAAAACGATCCGGGTCAGCGGCAGTGCGGTGTGTTCCGCATGCGGTGGAGCAGGCACAACCGGACAGGGATTCTGCCCCCAGTGCGGCGGCACAGGAAACCTGCCTGATGAAAAAACATTGGATGTCAAGGTGCCGGCCGGGGTAAAAGACGGCAGCCGGATCCGCCTGAAAGGACAGGGCGGCAGCGGCCTGGGCGGTGCCCCAAAAGGTGATCTTTACCTAAAAGTCCGCCTGCGCCCCCACCCGGTATTTAAACTAAACGGCAGCGATATCGAGGTCGATGCAAAAATTCGCCCCGAACAGGCGCTGTTCGGAGACAAGATCTCGGTGCAAACCCTTGACGGCGAGGTCAGCCTCAAGGTGCCGCCGGGCAGCCGCAGCGGCAGCAAGCTGCGCCTTAAAGGCAAAGGTTTTCCCGGCAAAGGGGGCAGCCGCGGCAACCAGTATGTCCGGCTCTTGATCGATGTGCCGCCGGACCTGAGCGAAGAAGAAAAGAATCTCTACAAGCAGCTCCATGACCTGCGGAAAGGTGGGGCGTGATAAGCATGAAACTGGTCCGTATCCACTACCACACCGAACAGGGCGAAAATATAACTGAATGCTGCAGGGTATATCATCCCGATATGCTGGCCCTGTTTGAAGAAATGGGCATCATCAGTATCGAGAAAGATACCGTCCCTTATGAAGATATGCGCCGCCTGCACAAGATCATGCGGATCAAGAAACAGTGCGGGGCGAATACTATCGGAGCGGCAATTATTGTCGACTTGCTGGAAAGAATAGAAAAACTGGAAGACGAAATAGAACGTCTGCGCAAAAGGTAGGTGATATAAAAATGGATTTAAACCGTTTTACAAATAAATCAAGAGAAGCCCTGGCGGCAGCCCAGGAAGTGGCCGCCAACCGCGGGCACCAGGTTGTCGGGCCCAGGCATCTTCTGTCCGCCCTGCTGGACCAGGAAGAGGGCCTGGCCGGCCGCTTTTTGCAGCACGCCGGAGTTGATGTCGCTTCTCTGCGGCAGGGCCTGGAACAGCAGCTTGCAGCCATGCCGCGGGTATCCGGCTACGAGGGCTCCCTGCAGATGAGCTCCTCCCTGGCCCGGGTTTTGTCGAGGGCCGAAGAGGAGGCCAAACAGCTTAAAGACGATTATGTCAGCGTGGAGCATATACTGCTGGGTCTGCTCGAGGAAGGCGAAGAGGATTTGAAAAAACTGCTGGCCCAGTTCGGGCTCGATCGCGATACCCTGCTGAACTCGCTTAGAAATGTGCGCGGGTCACAAAGGGTTACCAGCGACAGCCCCGAAGACACGTATGAGGCCCTGCAGCGCTACGGCAGGGACTTAACCGCAGAGGCCGAAAAAGGCAAGCTTGATCCGGTGATCGGCCGGGACGAAGAAATCCGCCGGGTAATGGAAATTTTGTCGCGGCGGACCAAGAACAACCCGGTTTTGATGGGTGATCCCGGTGTAGGCAAAACGGCAATAGCCGAAGGGCTGGCCCGGCGGATCGTGGCCGGTGATGTGCCCGAAGGGTTGAAGGACAAAAAAGTAATTGCCCTCGACATGGGTGCACTGGTGGCCGGAGCAAAATACCGCGGTGAATTTGAAGAAAGGCTGAAAGCGGTCCTGAAGGAAGTGCAGGAGGCGGAAGGAAGAATAATTCTTTTCATCGATGAACTGCACACCGTGGTCGGAGCCGGTGCCGCCGAAGGAGCGATGGATGCCGGCAACCTGCTCAAGCCGATGCTGGCCAGGGGGGAACTGCAGTGCATCGGGGCGACCACCGTAGATGAATACCGCAAGAACGTGGAAAAAGACGCCGCCCTGGAACGGCGTTTTCAGCCGGTGCTGATCGACCAGCCTTCCGTGGAAGATACGGTTTCAATCCTGCGCGGTCTCAAGGAACGCTACGAGGTGCACCACGGTGTGCGCATTCAGGACAGCGCTTTGATTTCGGCGGCGGTATTGTCCGATCGCTACATCAGCGACCGCTTTTTACCGGACAAGGCAATCGACTTGGTCGATGAAGCTGCAGCCCACCTGCGGACCCAGATCGACAGTATGCCGGCGGCGCTTGATGAGATAACCCGCCGGATAATGCAGTTGGAGATTGAAGAGGCCGCCTTGAAGAAAGAAACCGACCCGGCCTCACAGGAACGACTTAATAAACTGCGGGAAGATCTGGCCGAGCTAAGATCCGAAGCCGATGCCATGAAAGCCCAGTGGCAGGCGGAAAAAGAATCGATCGGAAAGGTGCGCTCGCTTAAACGTGAAATAGACGAAGTGCGCACCGAGATTGAAAAGGCGGAAAGAGAATATGACTTAAACCGGGCCGCCGAACTCAAGTACGGCCGCCTGAACGAGCTCGAGCAGCAGCTGCAGGAAGAAGAAGATAAACTGGCCGCAAAGCAAAAAGAAAACATGCTGTTAAACGAAGAAGTAAGCGAAAAAGAAATCGCCCAGGTGGTCAGCCGCTGGACCGGCATCCCGGTCAGCCGTCTGCTGGAAGGAGAGCGCGACAAGTTGATCCGCCTGGAAGATATCCTGCATGAGCGGGTAATCGGACAGGACGAAGCGGTCAAAGCCGTATCCGACGCCGTGCTCAGGGCCCGCAGCGGTATTAAAGACCCCAACCGGCCGGTGGGAAGCTTTATCTTCCTGGGCCCGACCGGGGTGGGTAAAACCGAGCTGGCCCGCACCCTGGCGGAAGCCCTGTTCGACGACGAGCGCAACATGATCCGCCTGGACATGTCCGAATACATGGAAAAACACACTGTAGCCCGCCTGATCGGCGCCCCGCCGGGATATGTCGGCTACGAGGAAGGCGGACAGCTCACCGAGGCGGTCAGGCGCAAACCGTACAGCGTCGTGCTTTTCGACGAGGTGGAAAAAGCCCACCAGGACGTGTTCAACTCCATGCTGCAGATCCTGGACGACGGCCGCCTTACCGACGGCAAGGGACGCACGGTTGATTTCCGCAACACGATCCTGATTATGACTTCGAATACAGGCAGCCAGGAAATCCTCGCTTTCCACGAAAAAGGCGGCAGCTACGAGCAGATGAGGGATACCGTGCTCGGCATGCTTCGGCAAAACTTCCGCCCCGAATTCTTGAACCGGGTTGACGAAATTATCGTCTTCCGGGCCCTGGAAATGGAACAGGTCAACCGGATCGCCTCACTGCTGCTGAAGAGGCTTGATGAGCGGCTGAGCAAGAGTGCGGGCCTTGACCTGAAGTGGGACGACGAAGTGGTCGCCTACCTGGCCGAAAAAGGCTATGACCCCGCCTTCGGGGCCAGGCCGCTGAAGCGGGTAATCCAAAATGAAGTCGAAACCCCGCTGTCACGCCGGATCGTAGCCGGGGAAATCGAGGAAGAAGGCGAAGTCGTCCTGGCCAGGGGTAAAAGCGGCATCGAGTTCAAACCCGGCGAATCAGAAAAAATTTCGGGACACGTTAGTTAATTATACTTTCTGATTCTAGTGCCCTGTCAATTAAGTTTGTTCTGTTTTTAATTCACAGCTGTGGCAAGCCGGCGCTCACGGATCGCTCGCCTGGAATTGTCACGGCTCGCTTTATGTTCGCTTCCGGCTTGCCACATCTCCTATAGATAAAGAGTTGTTGTAATAATTGTCAAATTACGCCTTTTATGTTTACAGGGCACTAGCTCATTGTTTCTTCTGCAGTGGCAATAAATTCTTTGCCGGCCTGGTAAGCCCGGGCAAGGGCTTCCGGATCATTGGCAATTGCTCCTTTTTCGTCGTAGCCGCGGAAAAATTCACTGCCGGCAAATTTATGATTGATGTTGTGGAAAAATACCTTAATAATCTGCAGGGCGTTTTCACAGTAGTCTTTCTTTTTCAAAGCCCCGACACAGATAAAAAATCCCTGGCGGTTTTCTTCTTCTTTGACAAAAGGCGCTTTTAAATTATACTTGGCCTGCCACCAGCATTGAAAACGGTCAATAAGCATTTTCAGCTGGGCATTTAAAGAGCCAAAGGTAACCGGGCTGGCCACCACCAGGGCGTCGGACTCGATCACCCGGGTATAAACATCCTGCATATCATCCTGGATCACGCAGTGTCCGTCCCTGGCACAGAGATCGCAGGCCTGGCAGGGCTTAAATTTCAAGCTGTTAACCCTCACCATGTCGATCTGCCAGCCGGCATCTTCAGCGGCCAGGCAGAACTCCTTGAGCAGCAGCTCGCTGTTTCCCCCCCGCCGCGGGCTTGGCGCTATTGCCAGCAGTGTTTTCACCTGTATCCACTCCTATACTTGTAGTTTTAGTTGATCACGTAACTATTGCCTTATCTTTTATAGTAGATTAACATAGTAAAGAGAAATTGAAAACTTTTCTGCTTAAAAGGAAAGTGGTGCCATGGTAAACCAGCATTATTCGCGAACCAAACAAGCAAAAAAGAAATCGACGGCCCGCCTGGTTATCTTTTTAGTTTTGCTGCTCGCTGTCGCAGTCCTGGGCGTGTTCAGCGCGACCCAGTACCTGGCTGTCCAGGCAATGCAGAGGGAGATGCAGTCCCTCGAAGATAAATTTGACGAGGTGAAGCAGGAAAACGAGCACCTGCAAGAGCAGTACGAAGAGATTTACGAAGAAAACGAAAAACTGCGCGAAGAGAACCGGATGCTCCGTTCATCCACCGTGATTGAACACGGCAACCGCGAAACCGACAAGGTGGCCATTACCATTGACGACGGGGCGGGCGCAGAATTAATAAACCGGGCCCTCGATCACCTCAAGGCCCACGATGTCAGGGCCACCCTGTTCCCGATGGGTTCCTGGATCGATCATGCCCCGGAAGTATGGCAAAGGGCTGTCGAAGAAGGGCATGAACTGGGAAACCACACCTACAACCATCCTTATATTACCCAAATCTCCGAAGAAAGGATTAGAGAAGAACTGAGCGGCTGGCAGGAATCGGTGGAAGAAGCTGTTGGAGAACCCCACCGCACCCTGTTTTTCCGCCCTCCCTACGGGGACGGTTTTATGACCGGCCAGGGGCACCATCAAGAACGCCTCCAGGAAATTATCGCTAAAAAAGGAATGTTCCCCGTGCTCTGGGACGTTGAACTGATTTACGCCCTGCGCAATGAAAGCTATTCTTCTGCCCGGATCACTGAACATGTGCTGGCAAACGCCAGGGGCGGCAGTATTGTTTTACTGCATTTTAACGAAGAAGATATCAATGCTCTGCCCAATATTATAACCGGCCTTCGCGACCGCGGGCTTGAGCCCTGCTCATTGAGTGAACTACTGCTGGCTGAACCGTAAGGGTAACTTATGATACAATCACATGGGCTTATTTCTCCCGTTTTATGCCCGGTATATATTTTCAGCAACCGCATGGCTGATAATGTAAAGAGAGTAGCAATAAAGATGACTGCAGCCCGCTGCAAAGGCAGGGTTTTGCCGGCATTTGTCCTTCCGGCCTTCCTGCCGGCTGTTTTTACAGGATATCCCGGCCATTAAGGGTTCATTTCATATAGATCTTTCAGGGCGAGGACATGCTGGTTCCAGACCCTGCCAAACCGGCCTCTGTCAGCGGCCGGTTTTTTGATCATCTGCTGCAGGTAGCCCATCTGGGCTTCAGAAGTGCTCGGCTTGCCGTAAAGAGTAAGGGCAAATTTTGAAAAATCACGGACCATAAAATCAAAAATCTGGTCGACCAGGGCTTCCTCAAGATCATAAATCTTTGCATTTTCCAAAATCAGCTGACCGTAGACTACCAGGGTAAACATTTCACCCAGGGAAAGCAGGAAATCGGTGTCTTTTTGCTGATCGGCATCGGGGGTGGCACCGGCAAGAAATTCTTTGAGCAACGCGGTCTGTTCCTTGAACACATCCAGGTTGGGCAGATCATACAGGGCGTACACCTCGCTGTAATCGTGAAAACGGATCTTGCCCAGACCCCGGGCCGGCCCCTGGTTAAAAAGAAAATCGTCATTGACCGGCTGATCCTGAGTCTCTACCGGGGCATACTCCCGGGGATTAAAGAAGTAATTGGCCATAAACTTAAGGATCAGGGCAATATTGACGTGCACAGTCCCCTCGAGTTTCGGCAGGGCACGAATATCACGGGCCGCCATTTCAAAATAAGTGTCTTTTTCAAAACCCCTGGCGGCAATAACATCCCAGAGCAGGTTGATTACTTCTTCACCCTGGGTGGTGACTTTCATTTTTACAGTCGGGTTGTAGAGCAGGTAACGCCTGTCTTCGGGCGAAGCAGTGCGCATATAATCGGCGGCACGCAGGGCAAAAAGCTTCATCGCCACCAGGCGGGTATAAGCATCAACAAACATCTGCTTGACATGTGGAAAATCGGTAACCTTCATACCGTAAAGAACACGGTTGGCGGCGTGGTTCAGCGCTTCGTAGAAGGCATGAGTACAGATACCGATTGAAGCCCACCCCAGGTTATATTTGCCGATATTGACCGTGTTCAGGGCGGTATCCCAGGCCCCCTGCCCGCGCGAAAGGATCTCTTTCTCGGTGATCGGGTAATCATGCAGGGCAAAATCAGCGACATAGGACTGCGAATTAACTACATTTTGAACCAGCTCATAATTCTGATGCCGGTAATTGGCTACAAAAAAAACATAATCACCGCTGTCGGCCATCTTGCCGAAGGTGGAGACCATTTCGGCAATGTTTCCGTTGCCGATGTAATATTTCTCACCATTGGCCCGGTAGGTGCCGTCGGCTAAGGGGGTAAGATTCATCTCGGTGGAATAGACGTCTGCCCCATGTTTGCGCTCGGATAGGCCAAAGGCAAAAACATGGCCGTCTTTAAGCAGTCCGGCAGCCCTCTGTTTCTGGACTTCATTATCGCTCATCCAGATCGGACCCAACCCCAAAATAGAGACCTGCCAGGTGTACCAGTAATGAAGTCCGTAAAAGGCCAGGATCTCGTTAAACTCACAGTTGCGCCAGGTGTCCCAGCGGCAGTCTTCTTCACCATATTGTTGCGGAGTCAGCAGGTCATAAAAAAGCTCATGCTCTTTTACAAACTGCAGGAAGTCTTCATACCAAACCCGGTTGCGGTCGTCTTCCTTCAGCTTCTGCTTGCCTTTTTTCTCAAAAAATTCAATGGTCTTGAGCATTATTTCCCTTGAACGCGGATCGCTGTAACTGCGCTGATGCTGCTTCGGGTTAAGTAAAACCATTTTATCTCCTCCATCTCCCGGCATGCCCGAATATTCTACTCCCTCACCCTATAAATCAGGGCGTCTTCCACCGCTTTGAGCAAAACCAAGCTGCTGTAAGTCGCACCACTGACCACGTCTACCTGCAGGCACTGTTCATCGAGAACCCTGTCAAGCACCACTTCGGCGACTTCACCGTTGGAATGAACATGTTCGACCAGAGTAATCCCGGTTATTTCCCCGTCTTCCACGGTGACCACAACTTTTGCCGCGGCCATGATAGTTTCAACCCTGCCGTAAAAAGTTCCGTCAGGAACCCGGCCG
>PUNU01000170.1 GCA_003551865.1 Syntrophomonadaceae bacterium | reverse complement strand
GGCTGCAGCGCCTTGAAACTGCAGCTGAGATGTACTGGATTGTTAATAAACCGGGTATCCCACCGCCTAAATCGGAATACCCCTGACACCCCCCCGGTGTTATGTGTGGGTAAAGACCAGCCATCAAGGGGAGGGGGCAAAAAAAGCGGCCTTGTAATCTCGCATCGGTAGAAGAAACCGTCTTTACTCCGGGCCGAGACCTGCAGACCTGGGTTTCAAATGTCGAGGCTGCCCGGGGAAGCTCGCAGACGAGCCGTGACAATTCCAGGCGAGCGATCCGTGAGCGCCGGCTCGTAACTTCTGCGCATTAAAACAGAACAACCTTAATTGACAGGGCACTGGAAACAGGGGGGTGACAACACCCGGACAAATAGTGTCCCGCTTTTATCGCTGTTTTAATCGCTTAACCCGGCAGGAAAGAGCCCGGAAATAAAGAAAAATATCTGTATAGACCTTGAAAGCTCAAGGCGGGACCCGCACTGGGCGGTGGAGAGGTATAAATGGCGGCAGAGCGAAATAGGAAAACCGTAAAGGCGTTCACAATTCCCAAGTGGCTGGTAGCTTTGGTCGACATATCCCTGGCCAATTTAGGCCTCTACTTTGCTTTTGTTATGGTTACCGGCCGGCTGGACGGTTTCCAGCTGGAGCCCCTGTTCATTTTGCTGCCGATGATTTCGCTGGTTACAGTCCTGCTGTTTAACAACCTGGGGCTGTATTCGCGCCAGCGCAGTGGTCTGATGCCGATCGTGCGTTCGCTGATTACGGGGGTCATTGGGTTGACCCTGTTCAGCGTGCTTTTTGCCTTCTGGACCAGGGCCTTTTTGTTTGAGCGCACCGTATTTTTGGCGGCTCCACTGCTGCAGCTTGGCCTGCTGTTGGGCTGGCGCATCATCTACTGGCGATTGGAGCTATGGATCCATGGCCAGAAGAAAATGCTGGTCATCGGCAGCCGCAGTGAGGCCGAACAGGCCCTGGAGAAGATTATGTGTTTGCCCCGGGGGATGTTTGAGCTGGTATCGGTACTGGAACCACACAGGTTGGACGAGCTGGACCGGTGGCTGGATGAAACCGATGCGGTGATGATCGCCGGTTCGCTGGATTCGGAGCAGAAAAATCACATTATCCGGGAAAGTTTTGACCGCAACCAGGAGATCTTTATCGTTCCCGACCTTTATGAAATCGTGTTGAGCCGGGCGGCGATGACCCAGGTGCATGACACGCCGGTGGTTGAATGCTACGACATGCAGTTAACTTCTCCGCAGTTGTTCACAAAGCGGGTGCTCGATCTGACCCTGGCCCTGGTTATATCCTTATTTGCCCTGCCCGTGGTGCTTATAAGCGGGGCTGTTGTGCGGGCCACCTCACCCGGCCCGGCCATCTATGCCCAGGAGAGGGTGGGCTTGGGCGGCCGGACCTTTACCCTTTACAAGCTGCGCACAATGATCGTTGATGCGGAAGATGAAAGCGGGCCGGTGCTGTCCACCGAGGAAGACGACCGGGTTACCCGGGTAGGCCGATTCTTGCGAGCCGCCCGCCTGGACGAACTGCCCCAGCTCTACAACGTCCTGCGCGGCGAGCTCAGCATTGTCGGGCCGCGTCCCGAGCGACCTTTCTTTGTCGAGCGTTTTCAGCAGGAGATGCCTGAATACAAACTGCGGCACCTGGTCAAACCGGGTATTACCGGGCTGGCCCAGGTGGCGGGATACTACGCCACCAATACGCACGACAAACTGCGCTACGACCTTTACTACGCGGCGTATTATTCTTTGTGGATGGATTTTAAGATTTTGCTTTTAACCGTGCCCACGCTCTTCAACCGCGAAGCGTCCGCCGGCGTGCGCCGGGAGGTGGAAGAAAGCAAGGCCGGTACAGAGGGTTTTGACCTGGGCGGCCTGAAGACGGGCGGTGCAGGAAAAAATTCCACCGGCCCGCAGCCTAACCGGCGTTCCACCATAGATTAAGCCCGTGTGCCGGTCATGCCCCGCTCCGGCGGAGTGTGTATACAGGACGACATCCGGCTCGGGCCGATAAAACGATACAGGAGGTTCATATGGCTGAGATCGTAATTCTGGGCGGCGGGGTGGCCGGTGTTTCGGCGGCCTGGCATGCCCGGCGGGCCGGCCGGGAAGCGGTTATTTTCGAGGCGCGGGAACGCTGGGGCGGTCTGCTTGACCATTTCCACACAGGCGGTTTTCGCTTCGACAATGCGGTGCATTTTGCCTTCAGCAAAAACGAGTCCTACAGCGAAGTGCTGAAGATGACCGAAATGATCTCCCACCGGCCCGAACCCTATAACTACGAGCAGGGACGCTGGCTCAAGCACCCGGTGCAGAACAACCTTTATCTCCTGCCGGTGGAAGAAAAAGTCGAAGCGATCAAGAGTTTTGTCGCGCGACCCGGGCGCAGTGAATCTGACGATTACCGGCAGTGGCTGACCGAGCAGTTTGGCGAGGTGATCGCCTCGCGGTTTCCGGCGCGCTACACTGAAAAGTACTGGACCGTGCCCGCAGAGCGTTTAAGCACGAAGTGGATCGGCAACCGCTTGTACCGACCCTCCCTGGAAGAAGTGCTGTTCGGGGCGATGACCGACAAAACTCCATCAACCTACTACCTGCCGGAGTTATTTTACCCGCGCCGCGGGGGCTTTAGGGCTATCCTCGAACCGCTGGTTAAAGATCTTGATCTGCGCACGGGCAAAGAAGCGATCCATATAGATACGGGCAAGAAGTATGTGGAGTTCAAAGACGGAAGCAGGGAGCACTACTCTCTGCTGGTGAGCAGTGTACCCTTGCCGGAGCTGATCGACATGCTGGAGAAGAAGCCCGGGGAGGTCGAAGAAGCGGCAAAACAGCTGTGGGCCACCTCCATTGCCCTGGTATCGCTCGGGTTTAAGGCGCCGCAGGCGGGCGAGCATCTTTGGTTTTATGTCTACGACAGGGATATTTTACCAGCCCGGGTGCATGCGCCCTACCGCAAGTCACCGGACAATGCGCCGCCGGACTGCAGCTCTCTGCAGTTTGAGACCTACTTTTCGCGCCATAAACCACTGCAGACTTCAAATGAGGCCCTGGTGGAGCACGTGGTGGCGGCGGTTGAGAAGATGGGGCTGGCGGCTGCCGATGATGTAATTGCCGCCGATTGCCGGGTTTTGCCTTACGCCAACGTGGTTTTCGAAAAAGGGATGACCGCAAAGCGGGATTTTGTTTTGGAACATCTTGCAGAGCTTGGTATCATCCCTGTAGGCCGCTTCGGTGAGTGGGATTACCTGTGGACCGACCAGAGCTTCTTAAGCGGTAAAAAGATCGAGGCTCATTTAGATATGTTATAATTTTATTGAGAGCTATGCCTGCACTGAGAGGGGGCATCGAAGATGATTTTTGGCGGAGGAAAAGACAAAAACAGAGAGCGAAAAGAAAACGGCGGCAAGGTGCGACCGGAAAAGGAGCATGAAGAACTTTTACAAGAAAAAAGCGGGGAGTTCGACGAACTTTTTGATAATGACGGCTCGCATAAGAAAAAGCCGCGAAGCGGGTTGAAAAAAGCCCTGGCTATTATAGCCGGTGTTTTGCTGCTGGCAGTGGCGGCTTTAAGCACCTACGGGTGGGCCTTTTACGAGCAGGTGCAGGAACCGCAGCGCGTTTTGCTTGATGATGTCACTTTTGAAGAATCTTACGATGTCGGGGAGGTTTTCTCCGAACACATCGTTAACATCGCGCTTTTGGGTTTTGACCGCGGCTGGGGTCGCGAAGATCTGGGTGAATACCTGTTCCGCCCTGATATGCTGGCCATCTTTTCAATCGATTTTCAGAAAGACGAGGTCTCGGTGGTACGCATACCGCGCGATTCCTACGTGCCCATCCACGGTATGGGCGGCATGCATGACAAGGTCAATCACTCCTTCTTTTACGGCTACTATTACGGGGGCGGTGAGGACCGCGACGAAGACGGCCTGCGCTATACCCTGCAAACGGTAAGCAATGTCCTGGGCGGCATCCCGATCCATTACTATGTCTCGGTCGATATGTATTCGGTAATCGAACTGGTCGATGCCATGGGCGGCATCTACTACGAAGTGGAAGAAGCGATTTATGACGAACACTGGGATGTCGGGAGGCTGCTGGTTCCCGAAGGGCCCCAGGTTATGGACGGCGAAACTTACCTGCGCTACCTGCAGTACCGCGGGGACAGGGGTGACAAGGGGCGGATCGACAGGCAGATGGATCTGCTCATGGAAACCTTCATTTATCTGCGCGAGGAAGGGAAAATAACCGATATTCCAACCACCTACCGCATTTACAAGGACTATGTCGACACCGACCTCTCTTACAGCCAGATTGCGGCGCTGGCCTTTTAT
>PUNU01000026.1 GCA_003551865.1 Syntrophomonadaceae bacterium | reverse complement strand
TTGAAGGTGGGGATGTCCTGGTATTAAATAAAGAAACCCTGATTATTGGCCTGAGCGAAAGGACTACGGAACAGGCCATTGAATGGGTGGCCGAAAAGTACCTGATCGAAAAAGAGCTGGTTAAACAAATAATCGTCATACAGGTTCCATCCAGGCGGGCTTATATGCACCTGGATACTGTTTTTACCATGGTTGACCGGGATAAATTCCTGATGTACCCGGGGGTTAAAGATATCGTTAATGTATACTGGCTGGAGCAGGGAAGCAACCGGAGGGTGTCCGCCGGCAACGGTTACAACCTGGAGGGGGCGCTGAAAAAAGCATTGGACCTGAGTCATATTGAGATAATCTATTCGGGAGCAAATGATGAAATAACTGCGGCAAGGGAGCAGTGGGGAGACAGCACAAATGCGCTTGCCGTAAAGCCCGGGGTAGTTGTCTCTTACGATCGCAATGAGGCAACAAACGAAACCCTGCGCAGGCACGGTGTAGACGTCATAGAAATAGATGGTTCGGAGCTGGTGCGGGGTCGTGGAGGTCCTCGCTGCATGAGCATGCCGCTGGACAGGGAAGAGATATGAACCGAGCTGCAGTGATGCTTTAGCTGTATTTAGTATTTTGCTTTAATGGTTTCATTGCCATTAAACAGCAACTCAATCCCGGCCGTAGATTCGCCTTATATCAGGTAATTCCGTGCAGTAATAGTGGACCCAGATATAGATATGGTTAAATAAAGCCAGTATCAGGGCGGCCGTGGAGGTAAAAAGAAGGGCTGGAATATAAAATCCCAGGGCTCCGAAGAGGTAAATTGCGTTGGCGGAATATTTGAATATCCCCTGTCTTACAAAGGGCTTGTCCCGGTAGGAAGGATCGAAATGGTCAGCACCGGCAGCACGCTTTAAACCGAAGTGCTTAAGCAGTGAATAAACCAGCCACAGAAAGATGACAGCAGTGGCGGAAAGTAACAACCAGCGGCTTAATTCTGGAATTTCCAGGCTGCCCCGGTTGGCTACGGCCACGATTACCAGGGCTCCAATGCGGCACATGAAAAGGATTGCAGAATCAATCAGGTAAGCAATGAATCCAAAACGGGGAAAATAATAAGTTAACCACTGTGTTTCAAGCTGGGTGCGCCAAACAAGCATTACGTAAACCTGGTGCAGTACTGCAGCCAAAACCCCGATCCAGAGCCAGGTCACGGTGCCGATTCCCCGGAAACTGCCCTCGAATAAATGCGGGTATAAAGTCATAGCCGCATTGCTCAAAGCCAGAAGCAGGGCCAGGATTACCAGGTGCCATTCTTGCTTTTCAAAAATTCTTTTTAATGTGGCCAATTGCTTATCCCTTAACCAGTTTTCTTAGTATTAAAGCCGGTTATTTGACGATCAAGACATTGGTTTTGGCTACCTGTAGGACTGCACTGCTCACACTGCCCAAAAACAGCTTCTTAATACCGCCCATTCCCCTTCTTCCGATCACTATAACATCATAATTTTCATCAAATGCGACGCCGGCAATAACTTCGGCGGGATGGCCTATCTTAAAATATGTTTTAACCGGTATGCTGTGCTTTTCGAACTCTTTTTCAGCATCGATGAAAAATTGTTTTCTCTCCTCCTGCAGTCGTTTGTCAATTTTCTCCAGCTGTTTTTTTTCATCTGCGCTAAAAGGGTATCCTCCCTGCCAGTAATCGGGAAGAAAAGTTGTACTTTCGTGAACGTGGATTACGCCGATTTCACCAACCGAACAATCTTCAACCATGCGGGAAGCGAATTCGATGCATTTTTTACTGTTTTCCGACCCGTCTGTGCATACTAATATTTTCACCGGCTATCTCTCCTTTCTATATTAATAATTCTTTCTTGCCCGGCATTTTACCTTTTAAGTTTGAGCAATTAACAGATTATCAGGCGCAAGTATACTATATTAAAAGGAATTGGAGCATTCCAATGGAATATTTACCCCAGTGAAGTAAGGAAAGGGTTGCTTAAGGAGTTTGAAAACCGTGTTATCAAAACCGACAGTTGAGGATATCAACAAAGCAGCTTTAACGATCGAACCTTATGTTCACCGCACCCCGGTTTTAACTTCCGCCACGATTGACAGGATGAGCGGATCACGGGTTTATTTCAAGTGTGAAAACTACCAAAAGACCGGTGCCTTTAAAGCGCGGGGAGCGGTTAACGCCGTTTTCCGCCTCGAAGATGAAGAGGGCGCGAAGGGAGTGGCCACCCATTCTTCAGGCAACCACGCCGCCGCCCTGGCTTATGCCGCACGCTGCCGGGGAATAAAAGCCCATGTAGTTATGCCCGATAACGCCGTCCCGGTAAAAAAGGCTGCAGCAGCAGGTTACGGAGCCGAAATTATTTACTGCAGGGCGACCCAGCAGGACCGGGAAACTTCTTTGGACAAGGTTATAAAACAGACCGGGGCTGTTATGATTCATCCTTATAACGATTACCGGGTAATTGCCGGCCAGGCTACGGCGGCCCTGGAATTTCTGGAGCAAGTCCCGGACCTGGATACAGTTATCGCTCCTGTTGGCGGTGGAGGGCTGTTAAGCGGCACCGCGCTTGCCGTATCGTCCATAAAGCCCGGGGTGAGGATCCTGGGAGCCGAACCCGATGCCGCCGACGATGCTTTCAGATCTCTACAGGCGGGGCGGATCATACCGGTAGAAAATCCAAACACCATTGCCGACGGTCTGAGGACTTCACTCGGGGACCTGACATTTCCTGTCCTGAAAGAACACGTTGCCGCTATCCTGACAGCCGGTGAAGAAGACATTGCCGGGGCTATGCGCCTTATTTTTGAAAGGATGAAGTTGGTCGTTGAACCGTCAGCGGCTTTGCCCCTGGCTGTTTTGCTGACTAAAGGGGCTGAAATAAAAGGCTCGCGCATCGGCCTGATCATTTCCGGCGGTAACGTAGAATTAACCAACCTGCCCTGGTAAAGGCATACGGGTTGCCCGGCGTCCTGTTTGCCCCCTGCCTGCGCAGCTCTTCAAGTATCGATTAGGCTGCTGTTCTCTGTTCAAGTTTATCGTTCTTAGCCCCCGGGCCAAGGGAAAATCTTTATCCCCGGCCCGGATTAAGAGTTAAGCGGTGGCAGTTGCCAATCATTCTCGTTCATAAATATCCTACCGGTTTTTTTGGCAAACTGTAAACAGCATACCGCTGCTGACCGCTTCTTTTCCTTCCTGATTTAGGACGCGGAAATAAAGTTTTTGTCCGTTCCCCCCGGGCCGGCGATCCAGCAGTTGAATAGAAATAAAGCTGTTGGGTAAAACTATGCCCCGAAAAAGACAGGAAACGGCAGTGACCCTGGAAGGATCGGAGTCTGCTTCCCGGTTGACCAGTTCGCGAACGGCATGGGCCAGGGTGCCGATACCGTAATAGATTATATCGGGGAGGCCGACACTGTGGGCAAAAGACGGTGACGTGTGAATTGGGAAAACGACCCCGGTACAGCCTTCGTAAATATAACAGGCCTCCCGGGGGATAGGAATTACTTTTTCCCATAATACTTGACCATTTTCGGGCGGCTTTTCCGGAGAGGGGATGTTTTCCCCTCCTCGGCCCCGGTCGGTGCATTCCACATTGCGCAGAAGGCCGCCTATGAATTCCGTAAACACGGGATTGCCTTCTTTATCCAGGGCAGGCAGTTTAAAGACAACATGAGTGCCGCTTGTTTTTGGCATAACCGCTGCTACTTCTCCGGTGATTGAAATTTTGTCACCCGGTATTAAAGGGCGGTGTAAATCAAGGTGTTCGGAGTAGTGAACGATTTGAAACATTATTTCCGGTGGATATCCAAGATCAACATAATCGTATACATTTTGGATTATTGGCCAGGTAATTGCGGCGGCGAGAGTGGGCGGGGCAATTAAGCCGCCTTTTCGCTCATCATCGAGGTAAAACGGGTTCGGATCACCGACCGCAGCAGCATAGTTGCTGATTTGCCGCTGAGTAATTTCCGTGGTGTATTCTTTCAACCGCTTTCCCACTATATCCGAGCCAATTTGCATGTTATCCTCCTAGGTATAAAGAGTTTTATCTTAATAAAAGGCTATCAGCTTGTGCCGGGAGATTTAAAAAGCGGCGTCAACAATTATGTCGGCTTATCAGGCTGCTTAAGACAGGGCAGTGATCGCCAAGACATGCTTTTGAAACCCGCCGTGGTAAAGAGTGTTATGAACCAACTTTTCCGCCGGGACAGACCATAGTACAAAAGGATTATACAGGGGATAAAAAAATCCTGCTCCCCGCATTGCATTTTATTCGTGGAACCGAAGCTAGTGCCCCGTCAATTAAGTTTGTTGTGTTTTGATTCACAGCCGCAGCAAGCCGGCGCTCACCCGGCACTTAACA
>PUNU01000059.1 GCA_003551865.1 Syntrophomonadaceae bacterium | reverse complement strand
CTGGTGGTATGCGAAGAAAAAATGTCAAGCGCCATGCCCCACGCCCAGGCCTTTTTCCTGACCATTTTTGACTCGATTACCGAGCGGGCCCTGCATCCCAATTTGCTGTGGATTTTCGCCCTGGAGATGAACCGCTACATGGAACGCTACGGCTACACCAAGGAAGATATGGCCCTGGCCGCCGTCAACAACAAGATGAACGGGCTGAAGCATCCGTCCTCGCAGTTTAAGGACGAGGTGACCGTCGAAGACGTGATCAATTCAGAGGTGATGGCCTACCCGGTCAGCCGCCTCGACGTCAGCCCGGTATCGGACGGGGCCGCCGCCCTGGTTTTGGCCGCCGAACCGGTGGCCCGGCGCCTTACCGACAAACCGGTCTGGCTCGAAGGGGTGGGCTGGACCTTGGATACCGCCTACTGGGCTACGCGCGATCTTTCCTATCCGCGCTACCTGGACAAGGCGGCCCGGATGGCCTACGAGATGGCCGGGATCCGGGAACCGGACAAACAGATCGATATCGCCGAACCATACGACCCCTTCGATTACAAAGCCCTGCACCACATGGAAGGACTGCAGCTCGCACCGCGCGGCAAGACGGTGGAGCTTCTGCGGGACGGGCATTTTTCCCGCGACGGCAACCTGCCGATGTGCCCCTCGGGCGGCCTGCTCGGCGTGGGCAACCCCATCGCCGCCGCCGGGACCATGAAAGTGGCCGAGCTGTTCTGGCAGCTGCGCGGTGAAGCGGGCGAGCGCCAGGTGCCCGGCAACCCGAGGCTGGGCGTGGCCCAGGCCTGGGGCGACTTGATGCAGGTAAGCTCGGTCGTGGTGACCGGGATCTAGATATTCCAAGCTTTGATTTTAATTCTGTTCACAAAGGAGGCTGTAAGATATGGAAGAGAAACTGCAGGTTTCCGGCGGAACCGGCCTTTCTGATAAAGAGATCCGCTCGGGTAAAATAATTTTAACCGACGACAGTCTCGACTGTGCCTATGCCTGGGACATGGGTGTGGCCATAAACCGCTACCTGGCCGAACTGAAAAACGGGCACATTATCGCCAAGGAGTGCCCCGTCTGCAGCCGGGTAATGCTGCCGCCGCGGATGTTCTGCGAGCTCTGCTTCAGGCCGAGCGGCGACTGGGTTTATGTCAAGGATACCGGCACGGTCAACACCTTTTCTGTCTGTTACGTGCACTGGGATGCCAGCCGGATCAAGGAAGGGGAAAAACCGCACCTGCCGGCGGTAATCGAAATCGACGGGGCATCGCCCGGCATGGGGATCATGCACCTGCTCGGCGAGGTCGATCCGGAAAAGATCAAGATCGGCATGAAAGTAAAGGCCGTTTGGAAGCCGGAAAAAGAGCGCACCGGCTCTATAACTGATATTAAGTATTTCAAACCACTGTAAGGGAGGTATGAACGTGGCCATTTTGGAACGGATTACCCGCAATATTGACAACCGCTGCTGGGATCCCGGAACGGGATATTTCCCGGTGAAAAGCAGATATACAGCCGGTGTCGCCGGGCAAAAGTTTTTTGAAGAGCTGAAAGAAAACGGCAAGCTTTACGGCACTCCCTGCAGTAAATGCGGGGTTACCTACGTACCCGCCCGCCTCTACTGCGAGCGCTGTTTTGCCCGCCTGGAAGATTGGGTCGACAGCGGCCTCGAGGGCACCCTCTACTCTTTTACCGCCGTTTATGAAACCAAAAGCGGCGAGCGCAAAGAAACCCCTTCAATCCTCGCCGCCGTAAAAATCGCCGACGGCCTCCTGGTCCACCGGCTGGGCGAGTGCGAGCCGGATGACCTGCAAATCGGCATGAAGGTTAAGGCGCAGCTCAAGCCAAAAGCGGAGCGTGAAGGGGGCATAAACGACATCAAGTATTTTAAGCCGCTTTAATCGGGCGGGCCGGGAAAGCGCGGTTTTTTCAAGCGGGCTTTTGCCGGATTGGATAAATTGCAGGCGCATACAAATTAACCCCGGCTGTTCCTCACGGCCGGGGTTTGCCTTTTAAGCCTGGAATGCTGAAGACGCTTATGCTCCGGTTTCAAAGCTGCCCTTTTTCTTATCGCGCAAGTAAACGAATATCTTGCGCATTTCAAAAGCGATGATCAATACACCGGGAACAAAGATCAAAAGGATCAGGCCTTCCCGGGTCTGGACAAAATTCAGCAGATAGCCCACGTAAGGCAGCGAACCGCTGACCCTGCCGACCAAATTTTCTTCCCCGACCGGCCGGGGGTCGTTAACCTCGTTGGCGTCCCCGCGGGTGGTAAACCTGAGCCGGGCGTTTTCGTGGATGCCCACAACCCGGTGGGTGGTCAGCCCTTCGGGATCGTCCGGACTGCGGAAGGTTATAACGTCTCCGACCGCTATCTCCTGCGGATCCGCTTCCCGGACAAACACCAGGCTTCCGGTATCCAGTTCAGGCTCCATACTACCGCTTAAAACAATATACATCTGGTATCCGAACACCTGGGGAGCGCCTCCGGTGATTCTGCTCTGGATCAGGAACACGGCCAAAACGGCCATCAACAGCAGCAGCAGGACAAAAAAGATGCCGCCAATGGTCGAAAGGAACGAACGGCTGCGGTACTTTTTCTTTTTTCTTCCCCGGCCCCGCTTGGTCGAGTCTTCTTCCCACTGCTCATACGCGGTTTCCCGGTCGAAAAAATACCTGGTAGCCGGGTCGTCCTCCGGTTCACCCCTTTTGAGAAAATCGTCGGCCGATTCTCCGGGAAGCGAGGAAGGCGGAGCACTCTCCTGTTTCTCCCGGGACTGTTCAGCGCCTTTTGCCCAAAAGTCGTCATCATCACTGGGCGGTTCCGGAGGAGGCGGCGGGGGCTCTTCGGTAAAAGATTTCTTTTGCGTTTTCGGCTGATCATCGAAAAGCTCGTCAAAAGGAGAGTCTCCGGGCGGTGTGGGTTCTGATTCAGCGGGCGGTGTGGGCGGTGTGCCGGGTTCGGGGGGCGGCGGTGGAGGCGGACCTTCGTGGGGGGCTTCCCGCGGTGCGGTCAAATCTTCTTCACCGGCCGGCCGGTCCTGCTCCGGCCCGGGTTCGTGAGACTCAAGGTCGGTAAAACTCCACTCGGGTTCGCCTGCAGGCTCTTTTCCGGCAGGCTCTTCGCCGATTGTCTCTTCAAAGGATTTAATACTGTCTTCTTTGGGTTTTGGTTCGCCTGCAAAAAGATTTTCAAAAGAATCTTCGCCGCTTAAATCTTCTTCTCCCTCAACCTTTTTTTCTGCTTCGCCGGCGGTTTCGGTGGGGGTTTCATCAAATAGAGTAAAACCTTCGTCTTCATCCGGGGAAGAAGGCAGCTCTTCGGGCGGTTCAAGGTCACCTTCTTCAAAATCCAAGTCGTCCATGCTGAGATCGGCGGGCACTTCCGGTTCGCCGGGTTCGCTGTCCGGTTCCAACTGCAGTTCCTGTTCGCTTTCTTCCGGCAGCATTTCCGCCAAATCGTCCGGGCTTTCTTCCTCTTCATCTTTTTCCACGGTGCTGCTCAGGTCCAGTTCTTCTTGGTCTTCTTCATAGGGACTGCGGTAAGTTTGGCCGAAAAAGCCGCTTTCTACTGCAAAATCTTTTTCTCCCGGGATTTCTTCTTCGCCGGCAGGTTCTTCCAGCCCGGTTTCAGCTTCGGCTTCTTCATCCTCGAACCCGGTCAGCAGGTCGCCTTCAAAGCCCTCTTCAATCACTGATTCGCTGTCCAGGCTTTCCTCTTCAGGCCCTGCAGAGTCGGGTTCAGCGAAAAGCTCCGCCTCACCGGGGCCTTTATCAAGCAGGCCCTTTCTCCTGGCGGCGAGATTTATGCGGGCCATAAAATCCTCTTTACGGATCGGTTTTACCATGTAGTCATCAATCCCGCCCGCCTCCAGCACTGTATCAAGGCGGTCATAGAACTCCGGTTCGATCAGGGCAAGGATATGGGCGCTTTTGCTTTTTTCGCGCAAGGTGGCAAACAGTTCGTTTACATCGCCTTTTATCATCTCAAAGTCCACGATAATAATCTCGGGGTTAAGTTTATCGGCAGTTTTTAGAAGGGTGTCGGTGGCGAAGCAGGTTACTATATCCGTTCCTGCCGGGGCCCTGTCCATCATATCCTGCAGTTCGTCGGATGATATGAAATTATGATCAATCAATAAGAGGTACAATTTCAGCTCCCCTTACTATAAATTGCTATGGCTATTATAGCAGAAAATATTCATAAAATACTACCCTTTTATTGATTTTTGCTTTTCAGGCGCCTGCAGCACATTTTTTTAAACTTTTTAGTAACTACTCAGGCCTAACCCGCTATGCCATAGGGGACGGTTCCATCGTTTTCCCTTCGGCCTTCGCTGCGCTCAGGAACGCTCGAACCGTCCCCATGGCACAGCTTTTCACTCAACAAGG